>JAAENP010000157.1 GCA_024224155.1 bacterium | reverse complement strand
CGTCAACCGCCTGGCCGCCAGTCAGGATCCGGTTGCCCTGGACTACTGGGCCGCCAAGGACATCCTCTACCCCATCGACGAGAACCCCAGACATCACCCCGACTTCGAAGGCATCAAGGCCTGGCTCGAGCCCGCCCGCGATCTCATCAATCAGCGCGGAGGCCTCTGGAAACCCAAGAGTGGGATTCGGGCCGACCGGGTGACCACGGACGAAGCCCGGATGCGAGTCTCGTCTTACAGCGCCAAGCAGTTCCTCAAGGACGTCCGCCGGGCTCGACGGGCCGCCCGAGCACCGGCGCCCACGCACGGCACTCACGGCGCCGTTCTCGATCGACGCTACGCCGCGTCGCTGGGAGCTGGACCGGCCTTCGGCCGCGCGCAGTACATGAAGTTGCCGCCGCGGCCGGCGCGATAGTCGTAGTCGCGCTCGCCGTCGTTGAATACAAGCCAATAGCCTTCGACCAGCGCGTGGATGTACATCAGGCCCGGCTCCGGGCAGCCCAGTGAGCCGTCCCGCCAGGTAACGACCTCGGCACGGACGACCTGCAGGGCCTCTTCGGACTTGCCACTGCGCGCCGCGCAATCGGCCCGAGCGGCAGCGAAGAGCTCCGGCGGAATGCCCCGGAACACGCCCTGAGACGGCGCTGGCGATTCGGGCTCGCGCTTCGCGAGCTCCGCGGGCTCCGCCTGCTCCGAAGGTGCCTCCGCACGGTGTCGAGGCTCGGTCGAATCGGCCGGGGACTTAGCCGATGACGCGCCCCCCTGGCAGCCGGCGAACAGCGCGACTGCCGGAAGAATCAACGCGATAGTCGTTCGATGCATTTGCCTGAGCCGGGTGGCGCCCCCGGCTTCTACTTTAGCCGGTGAGCGGTCCGAGGTGAGACAAATGTGGGGCCGGCACCGTCCAGACACAAACGGTCAGGGCGACTCGGGGGGTGAGGTCGACTACTGGCGCATTCTAGTCATCGACCAACGCGCACTGAAAGGGGTTCGAGATGTTTGAGAAGCCGACAATCACGAAGAAGCAGAGGACCGGGCGAGACAGCCGCTTCCGGACCGCCTGTGCCTGGGGGACCTGACTTCGATTCACGACTCGGCTACCATCCAGGTGATCGTCGACCCAAGCGCACTGACTTGTACTCCGATGCCTTAGAAGGGAAACCTGCAACGCCCCCGAAACGACAACCGGGAGCCGGCCACGGGGCCTCACCGCCAGAGAGTGCCTACTGATTGCCTAGACGGGAGCCAGCCGGCACGACGGTGTCGGCTCGTCCGCTCCTCGAGGCACCATCGCGCAACGTCTACCTGGTTGTCGTTCTCGGCCTCTTTCTGATCTGGAGCAACAGCTTTGTCGCCGCATCGCATCTGCTCGGGACCGAGCGCGGGGCGGCCCAGTTCAACTGGCTGAGCCTGACGACGGCTCGGTGTGCGCCGATTGCGCCTCTTTGCCTTTTGTACTGCTTCCTCTTCCGCCGGCAAGAAGCTCTGGGGCTCCTGCGGAGGTTTCCGCTTCGACTCGGCGTGGGCGGGCTGTTGGCGGTTCCCGGATATAACCTCGCACTCTATTTCGGCCAGCAGCACGGTGTACCGCCATCGGTCGCCGCGCTCACGACCGCGCTCTTGCCCCTCTTCGTCGTCGTGCTGGCTGCGGTGTTCCTGAATGAGCGCCTCAGCTCGCGGAAGGCGGTGGGCTTCCTGATTGCCGTAGCGGGTCTCTTCGCCATCGCGATGTCCAGAGGCGCCCTGGGATCGACCGCGGACTACGGCGTGGCCCTCGGCGTGACTGCCTTGGCGCCGCTCCAGTATGCGGCCTACTCGATTCTGAGCAAACCCGCGATGGCCTTCGCCTCGCCGCTGACGTGGACCTACCTGGCGATCGGTTTGGGTGGCATGCCTTTGATGTTGGTCCTACCCTGGGCAGGGGCTCCGGAGATGGCTGCTCTCGAAGCCCCCGGCTGGACTGCCGTTCTCTATCTCTCGGTCCTTTGCACGCTCGTCGGCTATGCCGTGTGGTGCTGGCTGCTCCGCCATCTGCCGGCATCGACCGTAGGTTTTACCGTCTTTCTCAATCCGCCTCTGGCGACCGCCTCCAAGGCTCTTCTCACCCTTCTCTTCCCGGCTGTCTTCGTTTGGCAACTGACCGAACTCGAATGGTTGGGCGGCGGTGTCGTGCTCGCAGGCGTGGCCTTTGCCCTCTGGCCGAGGGTCCAATCGAGCACGCTGACGGAGTAGTAGTCCAGAGCACCGGGCAGTGAAACGAACTAGAGTGAAACCGACTCCCGTGCCGCTGACTCCATTCTTGACAAGGCCGAGTCGGGCAGATCTGCAATAATCCGGTGCAACAGCCCCCGGCGCGGGCAGAAGAGCCATGCACAGCCAGGCGCCAGTCACCATCCAGCAGAGGAATCGGCCGTGAAGACCGTTCTCGTGGTCGACAGCGACACTACGTCGCGCCAGAACCTGATCTCGGGGCTCGCTCGCCTGGAGAACGAGTGCCGCGTGCTGGAAGCCGGCAATGGCGTCGAAGCGATGGAGATTCTGAGCACCAGGCCGGTCGATGTCGTGGCCACCGAGCTGGACATGCCGGTGATGGATGGCTTCGAGCTCTCGGTCTACATCCTGGAGCACCATCCATCGGTGGAGATCATCGTCCTCGGCACCGAGGACTCGGGCAGGGTCGGTCAGGCCCTCACGGCCCAGGGAGCCTTTCGCTACCTGCCCAAGCCTCATGCCGCCGAGTCGCTCGTCGACGTCATCCGGCAGCTGACCCCGGCCGCCACCCGGGGGCCGATCGAGGGTCTCTCCCTGGCGGGCTTCCTCCAACTGCTCAACAGCGAGACCAGGAGCTGCTCGCTGAAGGTGGAGGCACAGAGCGGGATGGGGCGGATCGACCTCGTCGAAGGAGAGATCTTCGACGCTGTCGCGGGTGAGCTCCGAGGCAGGCGGGCGCTCTACTCGCTGCTCGCCCTGGAGGATCCGCAGCTCGAAGCTGAAGAGCCCGGGTCTGAGGTCGACCGAACGATCAACGCCGCTCTACCACGGCTGCTTCTGGAAGCGGCTTTCTGGCAGGACCAGTTCCTGGGTGAGGGTCCACTCCGGCCCGAAGCGCCAGTGCCCGGTGAAGAGTCCCTTCGGATCGTCAGCGGAGAAAACCCGACCGAGGAGCCGTCGGCTTCGGTCGAGATCAGGCGGGGGCTGCTGGCGCTCCTGGGTCTCGACGGCGCCATCGGCGCCGCCGTGGTCGACATGGATCGCTCCACCTGTTTTCTGCACGCGAGCCTCGATCCGCGCTTCGCCGAGACCGCCGTTCGCGCCGGCCAGATAGCGAAACACCGACTCAAGGCGATGGCGGACGGCTCCCGCTATCACGTCCTGCAGATGAAGCTGCCGAGTCCCGATCGCTTCGGTCTGCTACGCCTTGTGCGCTCGAAACCGAACCTGGTGCTGTACTTCGCGGGTGAGCTGGATCGCACCGATCCGGACAAGGCGGGTGCTCTGCTGGCGGACGTGGAGCACCTCTTCGCCGCCCACTCCGGCGCTCTACCCGCCTCCTAGCCGATCCAGCGCGCTAGGTTGCGGCCGAAACGACCCGGTTCCTCCCCTGTCGCCGCGCGCTGTCGAGCGCATCCAGCGCCGCCTGCCGAAGGGCCGAGCAGTCTTCGTACCCTGGCAAGGCCGCCACGCCACAGCTGAACGTAGGAAAGTAGGCGGCATTGTGCGAGTACTCGCGGATCTCCGCGTACAGGCCGCGGATCCCATCCAGGACCTTGACCGCGTTCTGGCCGCTGGTTGCCGGCATCACGACCGCGATCTCGTCACCGCCATAGCGGCTGAGCACGTCGCTACGCCTCAGCCGCTGCTTCCGCAATCCCGCCAGGTTCGGCAGCGCGGAATCGCCGCTCAGGTGCCCGTAGGTCTCGTTGATGGCGTGCAGATGGTCTAT
>JAAENP010000156.1 GCA_024224155.1 bacterium | reverse complement strand
TGTGTTGTTGATTCCCGCGTTCATCGTCTTCGCTGTTCACCTGCTTCTTTTGGGCATGTGGCAGAGGGCTGCTACCTGGCGCGTTCGAAGACACGTCAACGAGGCGCTCATCGGTGGGGATGCGCGGTCACTTCGACGAGCGGCTGTAGAGACGGCAGAAGCCGAAAGGGACTGGCCGGGCCACGAACTGTGGGTGCTCAGGAAGGCTCTCGAGATCATGCGGTACAGAGTGAAACACACCGTCTGATCGTCATAGTTCTCCAAGATGTTTCAACGCAGCGGTGGCGTTGGATCACGCCGCGAGCGCGACTACGTGCCCTTCCAGGACCTGCTGAGAACCGCGGGCTGATACCGAGGCCTGCCGGGTTTCACGTAGCTATTTCACGAATCACGCGCCGAGTCACCCATGGTCGGTTGTTCAGGGTTTCCGTTCTGTCGGCTAGACGCACTCATTCCTCAGAACACCTGTCCGAGGAACAGGTAGAAGGTGCCGGAGGCGCTCTCGGCCTTGCCGTAGGCGAGAAAGATTGGACCCAGGACGGTGTCGAGGCCTACGAAGACCGATCCCCCGCGACGAAGATCGGAGAGCGATGCCATGTTTGGATCCGGCCACACGTTGCCAGCCTCGAGAGACCCACCCAGGTAGAGAGATCCACCGAACGGACCGGGGGTCTCGCCGAACTTTCGGTAGGACACCAACCGAGCCAGCCCAAGTCGGCGTCCCGCGAGCTCTCCCTGCTTCAGACCGCTGAGGTTGAGAAAGCCTCCGAGGCCGAAGTCGGCGTAGAAGGGGAGGTCCGAGCCGAGGTCGGTCCCGAAGATCGCACTCCCGATGAGGGTTTGACGCCCAAAGCTCTTGGCGTGGGCGCCGCCGACGAATAGCTGCTCGAACTCATCGTCGGCACCGATTTCAGATCGAGACAGGAACAGCCTGAGTTCCGCAAAACTCCCCGCTCGCGGAAAGTTGGCGTTGTCCAGCTGATCCAGGGTGGCGCTCAGGTTGAAGTCGCCGGTGTCCACGTCGACCGGCGTCGTGTCCCCGGATAGCCGGCGCCCTTCGATACGACCGGAGACGGCGCCCAGCCTGACTTCTCCGAAGTTGCCGAGGTTCGCGCCCAGGTCGAAGCCAGCAGACGTGCGGTCGATCTCGGCTAGGATCTGCTCGCCGTTTTCGAAGACGATCTCGTCCCCGTCCTGGGCAAAGAACAGTCGGGGAGCAACGAAAAACGTCCCGGAGTATTCCACCGGCTGATAGAACTCCGTGGAGACGGAGTCGAGGCCTCCGAGGGTGAAGAACGTCTTCCACTCCGCGCCGAGTGCGTTGATCTGGGTTCGGCGGACGAGAGCGGTTGCGGCGAATTGCCCGCGACCATCCAGGTTGGCCTCGGTAGCGGCCCCGAAACGAAGGTACCAGGGGCCCCAGGATTTCTCCTCTCCGCGGATCTCGAGGGTGTGCCCCTCGTTCTCCGGCCGGAGTCCGAACTCGACCTGCTCGAACTCGCCGATCTGGTACACGCGCTCGAGATCGGCCTGGAGCTCGGCGAGATTCAGGGACTCTCCGACCGGAGACTTCACTCGTCGCCGCACCAGCTTGGGGGATACGCGCTCGAGACCGGTGATCTCGACTTTCGAGATGACGCGGTCTTCGATTCCGGTACCGCTGCGTTGTCGCTGCAGGTACTCGTCGAATTCCTGCTCACTGACTGAGAACTCCCTCAGCCTTTCCTCATGAAGCCGGGCCGCAGCGATGCCTCGCTCCACCGCCGTTTCCACCTCACCAAACCCCTCGAAGGTCATGATCCCTGTGAGCTCAGGCACGATCAAGAGGTCCTGCTCGCGAATCAGGTCGCGCTGCCCTGAGACGCTCTGCTTCGCCATGACGCTCATCGTTCTAAGCATCACGCCCATCGCCGTTGGGTCTTCCAGCATCTCTCCGAGCGGAGTTCCGACGTCGATGGCAATCAAATGGTCGGCGCCCATTTCGAGCGCCACGTCGACCGGTAGGTTGCGCACAACGCCCCCATCCACGAGCAGCCTCTCGCCGATCTGGACCGGGGTGAACATCACCGGAAAAGCCATGCTGGCCCGGATCGCCTTGGCCAGCTCCCCGTGGTCCAAGACCACCATCTCTCCTGTCTCGAGATCTGCCGCAACCGCTCGAAACGGAATCGGGAAGTCGTCAAACGGCCGCTCTTCGGCCGCGTGCAGCAGCATCGACCGGATGATGAAGTTGAGCTTCTGGCCGGCAACGAAGCCCGCCGGGTAGCTCAGGCCGTTGCGCCCTAGCCCCAATTCGAACCTGAACAGAGGCAAATCATCGTCTTCCTTTTGCCGGAACGCCACATACCGTCGGGCCGGGGCGTCGTTGAAGGCGTCCTGCCAGTCCACTTCGGCAATCCGGTCGAGCATCGTCGCCGGAGACAATCCGGTGGAGTACATCCCTCCGACGATCGCGCCCATGCTCGTTCCGACGATGAAGTCGACCGGCACTCGCAGCTCTTCGAGGACCTTGAGCACGCCGACGTGCGCCGCTCCACGGGCGCCGCCGCCACTGAGAACGAGTCCCACTCGGGGACGCCTGGATGATCTGACCGCAGAGACGTTAGTCGCGCCGCCGTCCTGTGCCACGATCTCCTCGCCAGGACCCTCACTTGCAAGTGAATCGCGCAACGATCGATCGGATTCGTCCCCGACCTCGAGCTCGATGCGTGTAGCGCCTTGGGCCGAGGCGGCCATCGAGGCAAGAAGAATGAGGCACGACACTTGCGCCCAACGCATTCGAGGTCTCTTCATCAGTTGGTCTCTGCGGAACGAGTCTATCTGTCGTCCGGAGGGTACTCCCGCCGAATCTGCGGGCTACTCGAGCGGCTCGTTCCGCAGGGACTCTAAGTACCTCGTACCTGCTTGCGAACGTTAGGGCGACTTTCTTTGGTTCGCCAGCAGTCTCATTCCTGTTCTTGTCGAGAAACGAGGTGCTAGCTCAGGCACCTGACGTGAGTCCTTGACGACTTGAGCAGGAGACCCGCCTGCTGCTCAGCGAGACGCGCTGCCGGGTACACATGCAATACGTCGCCGAGGTGGCCGAGGAACTTCCGCTTGAAGTCCCGCGGGCGCCCGTAGTCGGCGCCGAACTGAGTCTGCAACGCCTCCCAAGGGATGAGGCACGGCTTTCGGAGATAGCTCATCCGGTAGGTGAGCCACGCGTAGATGTCGAGGGCGAGGGGTGAGCCCTTGAGGGCCTTGAGTGCCCGGAGGTCGATTGGGACGGCGTGGGCCACGAGCTCGTCGTAGAACTCCGAGCTCAGGACAACCACCGAGTTCCAGAGCGGCCGCTGTTCGGGATCGCGTGGCGACCACCAAAGCTGGTGCTTGTGGGCGATGGTGTAGCCGACTCCGGCACAGGAAAGTGGGGACAGGCAGGCCCTCCCAGCCCTGCTCCCATGCCAGTCCCCACTTTCCTGATAGCTGCAGCGGATGGTGGTGGAGAAGAGTCGGTGGAGCTGGTCGCGTAGGCGGGACGTCGTCCCGCGCTTGCCGGTGACGGGCGTCAGCCCGAGCTTGTACATGAAGCTCGAGAAGGTTGGACCGAGCTCGATCTCGCGGCTGCGAGTTCGAACGGCCTCCGTGGAGAGCCAGGCGAGCGCCAGTCGAGGGTAGGAGCCGTAGGGTAGCCCGACCGACGGCGGGGCGTTCATGTAGAGAGTGAAGCGGCCGTTGACGCGTTCGAACTCGTGCGGGTTTGGACCTTTGTGGGGCCGGCTGTGGGGAAGGGTGGCCTGAATGAGGATCCGTGCCATGAAGCCGAGGGCGCCAGCAGCCCGCGCCTCCTTGGCCTCGATCTCGAACGCTTCTTCAGCGAGCTTCTGGGACTTGGTGCGGCGCCGAAGGGCGGGCGCGAGTCCCGCCCGTTCTCGATCAGCAGGGGTGTTCCAAACGGTCCCCGCCAGGACCTCCCCGAGGCGATGCGGACAGTTGTCAGCACGCGTCAGGGCGAAAGTCTCAAGCGGCTAAGCTCATGTCCCTCAGTGAGTTAAAGGCGGTCAGTTGGGCGAAAACGGCCAGGATCTGTTCTACT
>JAAENP010000155.1 GCA_024224155.1 bacterium | reverse complement strand
GCCGATAGCATCCCCAATCTTGTTGGCCTTCTTCCTTGCCCACCTTCCGCTCGAACCGGTGTTTGATCTCCTGAATCAGGACAATCCCAACGAGCCACAAGGTCAGCAACAGCAGAAGGCCAAGCCATGGCACGATCAAGCAGATCAGCACGCAGGCGTGCCAAGCGTAGGCATAGTACCGGACCATCGGAACCTGTCAACGAGATTGAGACACTCGGTTTAGCGATTTACTGAGCAATATCTCCTGTGTTTTCCGGTTTGGGAGGATTGATCCAGACCGCTTCGGGAAGCGGGCTCGGCTTGGGGACACCTCGAACGAAACGCTCAGGATGAGCGGCCCAGGCAGCTTCGAGGGTACGCTGTCGGTGGGTGAGCACGGCCTGGGCTCGGCCGTGATGGACGTCATCCGGTGTGAGCATGGCGATCCCACCATGGCGGTGCTCGCCGTTGTACCAGGGGAAGAATGACCGGCAGAAGGCCTTGGCCTGCTCGATGTTGGGAAAGCGGCTGGGGAATCCCGGGTGGTACTTTAGGGTCTTGAACTGTGCCTCCGAGAAGGGGTTGTCATCGGAGACCTGAGGACGACTGAGTGAGCGCGTGACCCCGAGGTCGGCGAGTAGCTGGGCCGTGCCCTTGCTGGTCATCGGTGCCCCCCGGTCGGAGTGGAGCGTCAGGGCCTCTGGCTCGACGCCTTGCTTGCGGCAGGTTTCGTCGATCAGCTGTCCAGCCAGAGCCGCGTTCTCTCGCTCGGCCACCATCCAGCCCACGGCGTAGCGGCTGAAAATGTCGAGCAGAACGTAGAGATAGAAGTAGCTCCACTTCTTTGGTCCCAGCAGCTTGGTGATGTCCCACGACCACACTTGATTGGGAGCTGTCGCCATGAGCTCGGGCTTGGCATATTGCGGATGCTGGCACTGATTGCGGCGCTCTCGCACCGACTGGCTCTGGGCCAGCACTCGATACATGGTGCGCTCAGAGCAGAGGTACTCGCCTTCGTCGAGCAGCGTGGCGAACACTTCGGCAGGTGATCGATCGACGAAGCGTGGTGAGGCGAGCAGCTCAACGACGCGTTCGCGCTCGGATTCACACAGTGCCCGGGCAGGCGTAGGACGGGGCTGCTGGTGCCCGGGAGCCGGCCTCGTGCGACGGTAGAATGTGGCCCGCGACACGCCCAGCGCCCCGCAGGCCGGCACCACGCCGACCTGGCGGGCCAGCTCTTGAGCAGCCATCAACAGTCCTTCCCGTCGCCGAGGCTGAATCCCAGCAGCCCGGCAACTTTTCCCTGGACGTCCAGGATCGTGTGCGCCTTGTGCAGGTCCTGCTTCAGGCGAGCAACCTCAGCCTCGAGCGCGCGGACCTTCGGCTCGAGCGGGTTGTTCGCCTTGGGTTTCGCACCGCGCTTCCTCGAGCTCAGCCCGCGAAGCGCTCCCTCACGCCGCGCCTTGCGCCAAGCCGTCAGATGAGAGCTGTACAAGCCTTCCCGGCGAAGCAGCCGGCCCACTTCACCCGGCGCCCTGCAGCGCTCCGCCTCGTCCAAGATCCGCAGCCGATACTCGGCTGTGAACCGTCGGCGTTTCGGCTTCGCCACGACCTCCGGATCCGGGGGCGATGTCGAAGCGCCCGCCCTCTCGCCGGGGGCCTCGTCGCTTCGCTCCTCAACCCCCGGCGAGAGGGCGGGAAGCCCATTCAATGTCATTGGTTCTCTCTCTACTGCCATAGGATTTCACCTTCCACCGCCCTACAATAATTCCAAGGGGGCCGGGTGTCTCAACTACGTTGGCAGAGAGGGGGCGACAAATTCGTTGGCCGCAGTAGCGGCAAGGAGCTTCGGTCATTCCTGACAGGCGGACACGGCAAACTGGCTCCTCCCGAGGTCGATGTGATGGTTTCTCACCTAGCGTCCATCCTCGAGTCAGGAGGACTGTTCCGTGACAAGTGTCGCATTTGTCACGGTCGAGCGATTGCGCTCGCTCGGAGCAAGCTCATTCTAAAGAATGGCAGGATTGTCGGCCGCTATACAGGCCGTGACATCGCTACTTTCTTGGAGGCGCATGGGCGGCTTGAGGGGGATGAGATTGCGACAGTCGTTCGGGCGTTGAGACGTTAGCTAATCCCTCAAAGAGCCGAGTGACCAAACCCGGAGGGGCATTTCGAAGGGTGCACGCTGTTCATCCAGCGTTTCCTTGGTCACCGGATCGGACCCTAAGACGAGTAGTCGTTCGCCTGCTTCAGGAACCTCTCGG
>JAAENP010000154.1 GCA_024224155.1 bacterium | reverse complement strand
TTCACCGCGGGAACGTTCAAGTTCCGCAGTACTCCCAGCGGCTCCCTGCCGACGGACGAGGATCTGATGCGAACGATCACGGAGGGCATCTCGCGATCGGGCATGCCGTCGCACTCGGCTCTCTCCCTGGCGGACCGACGTGCCGTCATCGAGTTCATCAAGACCTTCTCGCCCAAATCGCAGCGGCAGAAGACCTCGGAACCGATCGACATCGGTTCGGTCCCCGACTACGTGGCGACGTCCGAATCGGTCGACACGGGCCGCGAGGCGTACGCCCTGATGCACTGCTCCAAATGTCACGGTGACCTGGGGCGCGGCGACGGCCCCTCCTCGGGAGTCCTCCAGGACAGCTGGGGCGACCCGATTCTCCCCTTCGATTTCACTTCCGGTCCGCTGAAGGGCGGCGCTACCGCGGACGCCATCTACCGGACTTTCGTGACCGGTCTCGATGGGACGCCGATGCCGTCCTACCAGGACGCAATCCAGGCGCAAGACCGCTGGCATCTGGTCTCTTATTGCCTGGAATTGATGAAGGGCCGGAGCTAGGGCCCGTAGGGCGACAACTACCCAGGGCGATCTCGCCCTAAGGAGAACGAAATGAGTTCAAAGCGATTGACCAGAGGTTCTGACCTTCGTCGGGCCACCCGCTGGCCAGGTGTGCTCGCCGGTATCGCCATCATCGCGATGGGTTTCAGTTTGGCAGTGAGTTGTACCGCAGTTGGGCCCGACGCGGCGCCGCCGGACGAAACGGGAGCACGGACGAAAGTTCCACCCGGAGAGCTCGACGACTATTACGGTTTCTTCAGCGGCGGGCACTCGGGAGAGGTGCGGGTCGTGGGCATGCCCTCAATGAGGGAGCTGAAGCGGATTCCGGTCTTCAACTACGACTCGGCATCGGGCTGGGGCATCACCAACGAGAGCAAGGCGATGCTCAACGGCATGTACGTCGGTGACACGCATCACGTGCAGGGCTCTTATACCGACGGCACCTACAACGGTAAGTATCTGTGGGTGAACGACAAGGCCAACAACCGGGTGGCTCGCATTCGGGTGGACCTGATGGAGACCGATTCGATCCTCTCGATTCCACACGCGCAGGGCTGCCACGGGCTGTTTCCGCAGCGCTATCCCGAGACGGAGTGGCTGATCATCAACAGCGAGTTTCGCACTCCGGTCGTCAACGATGGCCGCGGCGACATGCTGAACCCCGACACGTACGGCGGTGTGCAGACGATCATCGACGCCGAGACGATGGAGATCGTCGCCCAGGTCGCCGTACACACGAATCTCGATCTGGCCGCAACCGACTACGGCGGCAAGTACTCGTTCGCCACCTCCTACAACAGCGAGGGGGGAGCCACCATCTCGGAGATGCTGGCCAAGGACTCCGACTACCTGGTGGTGTTCAACTGGGACGCGATCAAGGCGGCCTTGGCCGCGGGCGACTACAAGGTCGTAGACGGCGTCAAGATGCTGGACGGCCAGCCTGGAAGCGATCTAACGCTCTATGTGCCGATTCCGAAGAACCCGCACGGTGTCAACGTCAGTCCCGATGGCAGATACGCCATCGCATCGGGCAAGGTCTCACCGACGGCAACCGTGGTCGCCATCGACAAGCTGGCCGCCGCCTTCGCCGGAGAGATCGAGGCCGCCGACACCATCGTCGCCCAGCCGCAGATCGGCCTGGGCCCCTTGCACACGACCTACGACGGCAGAGGCAATGCCTATACGTCGCTGTTCATCGACAGCCAGATGGTGAAATGGAACATCCAGAAGGCAATCGACCTGACCGAGAACCCGGTCGAGGGGGAGACCGCCGTGGTCGACCGGCTGGACATTCACTATCAAGTGGGTCACACCATGGCCTCGATGGCAGAGACGAAAGAAGCGGACGGAATGCTGCTGCTGTCGCTCAACAAGATCTCCAAAGATCGCTTTCTCAACGTCGGTCCACTCAAGCCAGAGAACGATCAGCTGATCGACATCTCGGGCGATACGATGCGGCTGGTCTCAGATAAATCAGCCTACATCGAGCCGCACGACTGCATCATCGTGCGGCGCGACCTCATCGAGCCGCATGTTCTGCATCGGGCGGTCCTGGAGGAGCATCCGGACGCGGTGGCGACGAGCTCGATCGAGAGGAACGGCAAAAAGGTGACCGTGCGAGTGACCGCTTCGGCTCCGGTCTATGGTCTGCAGGAGGTTGTGGTCAAGAGAGGTGACGAGGTCACGTTCATCGTCACCAACACCGACGAAATTCCGGATCTGGCGCACGGCTTCGCGATCTCCAACTACAACATCAATTTCGTCGTGGGTCCCTTCCAGACGAAGTCGGTGACGTTCAAGGCGGACAAGCCGGGAATCTTCTGGATCTACTGCACTAACTTCTGTCACGCGCTGCATCTGGAGATGCGCATGAGGTTTGTGGTAGAGGCCTAGATCGCATCGGGAAAGGAAACGGATTCCATGCGCGGCGGTGCGACACTGGCTCTCGTCACCGTGCTGGTTGCCGGGGGGGCCCTTACTCCGGCACCAGCACCGGCTCAGCTCCACTTCGGCGAGCAGCAATACGCGTACGAGCTCCACGATGTCCTTCCCGGCGCCGAGGAGTTCGTCCGTGGCGGGAACCACTGGAGGGCCTACGGTCCCCCAGTTGAGACAGAAGCTGAGGCAGTAGATGAGCTGGGGGATGAGGCCGGCGAACGGCCTCTGCTCGGGTTCGTGTTCCTCACGGATGACTTAGTGGAGGTCCCCGCCTACTCCGGACAGACCATCAACACACTGGTCGGACTGGACACCGCGGGAACCATCACCGGTCTCAAGATCGTGCGCCACTCCGAGCCGATCGTCTTGATCGGTCTCCCAGACGAAGTCATTCACGCCTTCGTCGACCAGTACATCGGCTTGAATATCGCCGACCGGATCATCATCGGCCGAGGCACCAAGGAAGGTTACGTCGCCGTGGACGGCATCAGCGGTGCGACCGTCACCGCGGTGGCCGAGAACGCCACGGTTCTTGAGGCCGGTCGGCTGGTTGGCCGCACCGAGGGTTTCATCGAGGCCTCACAGATCAGAGTCGATCGGCCCTCGATGCACTACGAAGCACTGACCTGGCGCGAGCTGGTGCGCCACGGCAGCATTGGGAGCATCACCGTCGGCTCCGCCGTGCTGGGGCTGCCGAGCGATTCGGTGGCGGTCGATCTGCGCTTCGCCATACTCGACCCACCGGCGATCGGCCGAAACCTCCTTGGGGACCGCTTCTACAACGTGGTCCGGGAGAGGCTGGAGAGAGACGGCGGCAGCGCGATCTACGTCGGCGGCAATGGAGAGCTCTCGTTCAAGGGCGCCGGGTTCGCGCGCGGCGGTATTTTCGACCGGTTCCAGCTCGAGCAGGATGGCAAGATCTTCGTATTCGCGGACCTCGACTACATCAACCTTCCCAGGCTGGAGGCGAATGGCGCTCCGGGGCTGCGCGAAGGCGGAATCTTCTTCGTCGATCCGGAGTTCGATCCGGCGGCCCCCTGGACCTTCCAGCTCACCGTGCCGTATCGCCTCGAGGAAGAGAGAACGTACGAGACTTTTCTCGCCGACTACCGGTTGCCGGAGAGGTTCGTCGAGTCCGAGATGCCCTTCTGGGCGGCGCGCTGGGTGGCGCTCGCGCCCGGCGTCGTCTTCCTGACGCTTCTCATCCTCGGGACGGCCGTGGCGTTCGCTTTCAAGCAACGGATTCTCCGCCACCGCAAGCTGGTGCACGTCACCGTGGCCACACTGGCAGCCGTTGGCGCCGGGCTGGTCCTCAAGGCCCAGCCGAGCACGACCCAGATCCTGACGCTCGCCGGATCGGCGATCGAGCGGCGGTTTCCGGCCGCGATCTTCCTCTCGGAGCCCCTGATCTTCATCTTCTGGATCACTATTGTGATCTCTTTGTTCGTTTGGGGCCGGGGGTTTTTCTGCGGCTGGCTGTGCCCCTATGGGGCGTTGCTCGAGGTCCTGCTCAATATTTGGCAGGCGGTGGTCCCGGAGAAGGTGCGGCACAAACTGGAGGCCTGGGAACCGCCGACGTACTGGCGCTTCGGCAAGTACGTGACCTTTCTGGTGATCCTGCTGGTCTCGTTCTTCAACCTTCCACTGGCCGAGGCCCTCGACGAGGTAGAGCCTTTCAAGACCTTCGTCTTGAGACTGGTTCGCCCTGGCGCGTTCGTGGCGTACTTCATCGTGATCACCCTGGCGTCAGTCGTGAGTCACCGGTTCTTCTGTCGCTTCCTCTGTCCGCTGGGCGGGGCGCTGGCCATACCGTCTCGAAAACCCTGGCGCCCCCTCGTTCGCTACAACATGTGCAGCGACTGTAAGATCTGCGGGCATGAATGCGAGCCTCGAGCCATCTCGTTCGAAACCGGACGCATCGACTACCGCGAGTGTCTGCAGTGCTGGGATTGTCAAAACACCGCTCAGAACCATGCGAGGTGCCCCGAGTTGATTCTCGCCGCCAAAGAGAAACGGCCTCCCAGAGTGCTGACCGGCGCGCTTCTGCTGGCACTGTTGGTGGGGGCAAATCCGGCGGACGCGGCCCGAACCTGGAGATTGGGTCCCGGGACCGGCTCGCTACAGGAGGCTATCTCACGGAGCTCCGATGGCGACATCGTCGTCATGGAGCCGGGGATCTACCGAGAGCACCTGGTGGTGGACCGGCCCCTGACACTGCGAGGCGAGAAAGGCGCCGTCATCGATGGCGGCGGAACCGGCACACTGGTTCTGGTCGACGCGCCGAACGTAACCATCGAGGGCCTGACGCTGCGCAACTGCGGTCTCGATCTCGAGTCATCGCATGCGGGTATTCGCGTCGAGCAGGCGTCGGGCGGAGCCAGGCTTCTCGACAACGACATCGAGAAGTGCAGGTTCGGCATCTGGCTTCACGGTAGCGAGAACGCTGTCGCCAAAGGAAACCGGATTCAGGGCGTGGCCGAGCTACTGCAGGAACAGCGCGGTGATTGCATCCATCTCTGGAATGTGACCGGGGCGACGATCTCGGGCAACTCCTTGGCCGACTGTCGGGATGGGATCTACATGGAGCTGAGTCACGATTGCACCGTGACCGGCAACGACATCTCGCGCTCTCGCTACGCCGTCCATACCATGTGGTGCGATCGAAGCGTCTACAACGACAATCGAGCCCGCGAGAACCTGGTGGGATTGGCCCTGATGTTTTCGAGCGCGATCGAAGCTCGGGGCAACGTCCTGCACAACAACGCCACCCATGGAATGCTGCTCGTCCAGGTGACCCGAGCCGCGGCCGTCGACAACACCCTGGTCGGCAACACCAAGGGACTCTTCGTCTACAACTCCCTGTACAACGAGATCCGTTCCAATATCGTGGCGCGAAACAATCTCGGGCTGCACTACTGGGGCGGGTCCGAGGACAACGAGGTCCAGGACAACGCGTTCATCGAGAACCACATCCAGGTGGAGTTCGTGGCGGCGAAGGACCAGACCTGGGAGGGCAACTTCTGGACCGACTACAACGGTTGGGATCTCGACGGCGACGGCAGGGGCGAGGTCGCTTATCGGTCGAACACCCTGGTCGACGCTCTGCTGACGACGCATCCGCTCGCCAAGCTGCTGCTGACCAGCCCCAGCCTGCAACTGCTTGCCCTTGCCGAGCGGGAGTTTCCGATCATCAGCGTGCCGAAGGCGGTCGACCCCAAGCCTCGATCCTCTCCTTCGATGGCGGATTGGGAGCACGTTCTCCATCGCTACCCGGCTCGACCGGTGGACTACTTCGGTCCGCTCAGCAAATTGCCCCATCTTCCCGGAGAGCACCATTGATTCACCTGGAGGGAATCTCCAAGAGCTTCGGCGGTGTTCAGGCACTGGCACCGACCGATCTCGAGGTTCGCCCGGGCGAGCGTCTGGCCCTACTGGGCAGGAACGGCTCGGGCAAGACGACTCTCCTGCGGATGCTCGTGGGCCTGTCGAAGCCGTCGGGCGGCAGGCTACTGCTCGGCGGCGAGCGGCTGCGACCCGGAGGCTGGCGGGCGTTTCGCGGCCGGCTCGGGTTCATGCCCGAGAGGGTGGTATTTCACGAGAACCTGACGGGAGCGACAACACTCGGCTTTTACGCTCGCTTGCGCGGGGTCGAGGTCACCGAGGTGCGGCCGATGCTGGATCGAGTCGGACTTCGGGATGCGGCGGACAAGAAGGTCGGTGTGTACTCGAAGGGTATGCGCCAGCGACTGAATCTCGCCCAGGCACTACTCGGAGACCCGCGGGTTCTAGTCCTGGACGAGCCGCTCGAAGGTCTCGATTCCCACGGGGTGCGGCGCTTTTTCGAGCTCGTCGACAGGGTCGAGGGGCGGACGGTGGTGTTCTCCTCGCACCGACTCTCAGAGGTCTCGGGCACCGCGGATCGCATCTGCATCCTCAAGAAGGGCGTGGTGCAGGCACTCGGGACCGAGAGCGAGCTGCGCGGTGAGCTCGATCTGCCGTTGAAAGTGATCCTCCGATCGGCGCCGGACCTCGATCAGGAGCTGCAAGCTGCTCTCGGCCGACTCTCCACCGCCATCGTGGCCGGAAGAAACGGAAGCATCGTGATCAGCGTTCCGCAAGGCAACAAGATTCCTTTCCTGGCCGAGCTCAATACCTTTTCGGAAGCGATCGAGGAGCTGCGTTTCGAGGAGCCCACGCTCGAGGAGGTGCTCGCTGAAACCGACTAGCGCCGTCATCACCATCGCGCTCAGCGAGTTCGGAGACCGCCTGCGGAATCGGTGGATCTGGACCGTCGGCGCTCTCTTTCTTCTTTCCGCGTTGGCGATCACGTTCTTCGGCTCCGTGCCGGTCGGCGTCGCCCAGGTGCCTGGCGGAGGCGCGGTGCTGGCCAGCTTGATGAACCTATCGGTCTACCTGGTGCCGTTGCTGGCCCTGATTCTGGGCTCGGGAGCGATCGTGGACGAGAAGCGGCGCGGGACGCTCGATCTGGTGCTGGCGTATCCGGTGTCGCCCTCCGAGTACTTCGTGGGCTTTTTCCTGGGCCGCTGCGCGGCGCTGTGGCTGGCCCTGCTGTGTAGCTTCGTGCCCACAGGCGTCATCCTGATGGCGGCCACCACGATCGATCCGCTGGAGTATCTCTCGCTGGTGGTCGTCGTTTTGATTCTGGGCGCCGTATTTCTTGCCCTGGCTTTTCTGGTATCGATCCTGACCAAGGATCGCGGCAGGGGCGTGGCCTCCTCGATGCTGCTCTGGATCGTGGCTGTCTTCGTGTTCGATCTCGTTCTCGTCGGTGCCGTGGTGCTGCTTGGGGATCGTATTCCACCCGGCCTGTTCGGCTACCTGCTGCTGCTCAATCCCACCGACGTCTTCAGATTGCTCTGCTTCTCGTGGGTTGGCAGCGCGGCCTCGCCATTGGGGTTGGCGGCGATCTCGCCGCCATTCCCCACGGCTGTGCTGGCGGGCGTTTTGGTGGCCTGGACCATCGTGCCGCTGCTCGTCAGCGGACGACTTTTTCACCGGCGCCTCGGCGCCGACACTCTAGTGTGAGGCGGATCATGGATCGATTGCTACTCTCGGCCTTTGTCGCACTCTTCACCTCTACCGCTGGTGGCGCCCAGGCTGGTGAGCTCACCGGCCGAGTGGTCGCCAAGGACCCGGAACGGCCCGCCATCGTGTGGATCAAGGGGGTGTCCGGCGAACCTGTTCCTCGGCAGAACACGGTCATCCGTCACCTCAAGGGCGGAAGCTTCGAGCCAGAGCTGAGCGTTGGATTCGTCGGCAACGCGTTCGTCTTTCGCAACGAAGACGACACGCTCCACACCACCCACCTGTACCTTCACCTGGCGGGGCACGAGGAAGTCTCCGGCCGGCCGCTGGTCAACGGCGCGACGGTCTACAACATCGCGCTGCCACGAACCGGAATGGAGGTCGAGCGTCCGATTCTCGCCTATCATGCCTACCGGGACGCGACCGGCCCGATCGAGGTGAAGTGCAACCTGCATCCCGACGAGAAAGCCGATCTGCTGGTTTTCGGTCATCCGTACGCCACCTTGACGGGAGAGCACGGCGAATTCACCATCCGGAACGTCCCCGCCGGACGACATGACGTCTGGGTCTGGCATGGCGGAACCGCCAGGAAGGGAACGACGGTCGAATTCACCGATGGTGGGTCGGTCGAGGAGATCATCAAGATCGAGGCCCTCGAGTGAAGCCGGTCCGGCACTTCCCCTTCGGTCGGGGGGCCGTGCCACTGCTCCTGGTGCTGACCTGGCTCGGCGGAGCGGTGTTGAGCGCGGCCCAGGAACTGCCCAAGTTCCAGCTTCACAACTGGGACGGCGGGGCGGTGTCGAACGACTCTCTCGAGGGTGCGACGACCATCGTGGCCTTTACCTACGCCAAGTGCGTCTTCGCCTGCCCGATGATCACCTTTCAGCTCCGCGACCTGGACCGAAAGCTCGATAGCCCACCGGGCATCCGGTACCTTCACATCTCGGTCAACCCGGCCGAAGACACCGCCGAAGAGATCCTGCTTCATTTCGGCAAGCACAAGATCGATCCACGCGAGGATCAAAGATGGATGTTCGTCAACGGGCCACCGGACGGCTTGGCTGAGATGCTGGCGGAGCTGGGGATCGAGGTGAGGCGAATACCGGTCGAGGGCGGCTACCTCATAAAGCACACTATCCTAGTGCTCGTCGTCGGGCCTGACGGAACAACCCTCGAGAGCTTCGAGACCTACAACTGGGACCAAGAGGAGCTGCTGAGTGTCCTACACACTGCCTCCGCGCTGGGCTGACCGATTCAGCCGCAGATCTTTCCTGCGACTCGCCGGCGGCGGCGCGGCGGGGCTGGCTCTCGGCGGCCTCGGTGCCAGCGGCGGACGGCCCGCCTTAGCCGGGCCACTCCCCATCTCGCAGCTCAGTCGAATGGTCTTCGACGTCAGCTACCGGACTCGGGTGATGGATCTGCCCAGCGACGCGGAGGAGGTGCACGTTTGGATGCCCCTGCCACCCTCCGACTACGCCCAGAAGATCAGCGACTTTTCGCTGACTTGTCCGCTGCCCTTCGAGATCACCCGGGACGAGATCTACGGCAATCGGATGGCCCATATCGTGAGCGAGCCCAGACCGTTCGAGGTCGAGGCTCGCTACCGCGTCACCAGGGAGCGGGTCGGCGCCGAGCAACTGGTGCTCGCTCCCGAATCGGCTGAAAAGTATCTGACGCTGACGCCACGGGTGCGAGTCACCAGCGAAGTCGAGAGTTTTGCCCACACCACCATTGGAGAAAGCCGGGAACCGAGAGAGATCGGTCAGCGAGCCTTCGACGCCATCGTGGATCTGCTCTCCTACGACAAGACGATCCCGGGCTGCGGCACCGGAGATACCGCCTGGGTGATGCGCCATAAGCGGGGCAAGTGCGACGACTACCATGCGCTCTTCATGGCGGTGATGATCTCCCGCGACGTCCCGGTGCGCTGGGAGCAGGGTTTTCCGCTCGCCGCCCCGAGCGGCGATCAGGAGCAGGCCGGCTCGCTGGCCGGAGACTGCACAGGCGCGCACTGCTGGGCCAGCTTCTACGCTCCGCCGCAGGGTTGGATCCCGGTCGACATTTCCGAGGCCGACAAGGCGGAAGCCGGAGGCGACTTCTTTTTCG
Organism: bacterium; assembly: GCA_024224155.1. NCBI lineage: Bacteria > bacterium. Next base: position 199,311 of record JAAENP010000154.1, on the reverse strand, counting down.
GTCAGCTGTCGCCGAACCGTTTCAAGGTCTCCGAAGGGCGCCAGGTGACGCTCAATCCGGCCCAGGGTGGTGATCCCCTCAACACCTTCGCGTTCGCGTATGCCGAAGCCGACGGCATCCCGCTCATCTACGGCGCCAACTACGAGAACGAGATCAAGTACTGGATCAGAGAGGTGGAGCAGGGGTGAGGCCCGCGCCGCTTCACGCGGTATTCCTGGCGCTGTTTCTCCTGCTGACTTCGGACGGCGGAGCGCTGGACGCGGAGCAGGTGGCCGAGGAGGGCCAGCCTCCGCCCTTGTTCTCGCTGCCCGATGAGAACGGCGTCGTGCACAACCTGGAGAGTTTTCTGGGGACTCCCACGGTGCTCTATTTCACGCACAACATGTGTCACTACTGCACCCAGATCATCGGGTTCCTGAAGCGCACCCGACCCCTCTACAGCGAAGAAGAGCTGGCGATCGTCACCATCAACGTCTGGGCCGATGGGGAGAAGCTGATCCGGCGCTACAAGGAGCAGTTCGGATTGCCCTTCCCGATGCTCGCCGGCAAGAATCCACAGCTCCTGCGCGACTATGAAGTCAACTACGTTCCCATCGTCGTGTTCCTCGATCGGGACGGTCGGATCCACCGTATCTTCCATCACTACATCCTGGCGGCGGACTTCGATAGGAGCGTGAAAGAGATCGTCGAGGGCGCCCAGGCGCAGCTGCCGAACGAATGAAGAGGGCGGGAGCCAGGATGGATCGCCGGAGCCTGGGAAAGGGCCTTGGCGAAATGGCGGCTCTCGGCTTCTTGGCGCTTCTCGCGATCGGATGCGGCGACAGCGGCCCTTCGGCAGAGCGGATCGCTGCCGGACGGGAGCTCTATCTGACGACTTGTGCCGTCTGCCACGGCCCCGACGCCAAAGGAATAATGACGCTGGGCAAGGACCTGCACGACAACGAGTTCGTCAAGAGCCTGAGCGATGACGAGTTGGTCGCTTTCCTCGCCGAAGGCCGGCCGGCCACGCACCCGCTCAACCAGCGCCACGTCGCCATGCCTCCCCGAGGCGGCAACCCGTCGCTTTCCGACGAGGAACTGGGCTTGATCGCAGACTATCTGAGGTCGATCCAGCCGGGATCGCTCTAGAGCGCGCCGTCAGGCCGCGAGACGACCGTGGCGAGCGGCTCACCGAGTCTGAGCGCTAGCGATGATTGGTGGAGCCGATCAGGATCGAACCGACGACCTCTTGAATGCCATTCATCGGTTCGTGGTTTGCTGGAGTCTGTTCTGGTTTGATTTTGTACCTTTTCTCTTGGTTCTATTGGCCACGGTTTGTTGTGGTTTGAGCCGTGGTGATTGCTATATGATTGCCGAAGAATGCGCAAGCGAATCACCAAGCGCTCGGTCGATGCGCTCCGCGCTGGTGCCCGTCCAGTCTTCCTATGGGACACCGATGTCACCGGCTTCGGCTGCAAGGCCACGCCTGCCGGCAAGAAGGTGTTCATTTTCCAGTACCGGAGAAAAGGCCAGGACCCGAAGACCGCACCGAGACGTATCACGCTCGGCAAGTACGGCGAGATCACCCCCGATCGGGCTCAGGCCATCGCCGCGAATCTCCGCCTTGAGGTCAAGGCCGGCGGCGATCCGGCCGCTGCTTGGAGACCCGGGGAGTCTCCGACCGTCTCGGACCTCGCCGAGCGCTTCCTCCAGGAGTACCTCCCCACCAAGAAGCGCCCGCCCCGAGATTCGACGATCCGCTACTACGAGACCCTCTTCCGCTGCCATGTGCTGCCCGAGCTCGGTGCCGTGCCCGTTGGAACTGTGACGCCCACGGACGTCGAGAAGCTCCACGCAGCGATGCGGTCAACCCCCTACGTCGCCAACCGGACCCTATCGCTTCTGCAGCAGGCCTTCGACCAAGCCGAGCGCTGGGGATGGCGGCCCCAGCACACGAATCCAGCGCTACACATCGATCGATATCCGGAAGAGCGCCGTGGTGCGAAAAAGGAGGTCATGCTCGATGCCGAGCAGATGGCCGAGCTCCTGAAGGCCATTGAAGCCGAAGAGCAGGCCGGCGGCAACCCCACCGCCTGCGCCGCCATCCGAGTCGTCTTCTGGACCGGCTGGCGGATCGGTGAAGTACTGCGGCTCGAGTGGGAAAACCTCGACATGGAAGGCGGCGTCGCCAAGCTACTGAAAACCAAGGCTGCGGAAGAGGAGTACAGGCAGCTCCCGACCGAGGCGCTCGCGGTCCTTGAGCAGTTATCTCAAGAAGCCCACTCCCGATGGGTGTTCCCCGGTCGCAACCCAGAGGAGCACCTCGAGAGCGTCCGGAAGCCCTGGTCGAAGATCCGCAAGCGCGCCGGCCTTGACCATCTCGATGGCCTTGGACCGCTCCGCCTCCACGACCTGCGGCACAATGTCGTCAGCTGGGATGTCTCTCGAGGGGTTCCTCTCGAGATCGCCGGCAAGAACGTCGGCCACCGCTCCCGGCGCTCCACCGAGGTCTACGCCCACTTCGCGCCGGATGCCCTCAAGCGAGCCGCCGACGATCGTACACGAGCGATGCGGACGGCTGTTGAGGCGAGCACCCACGGCGGAGACACCCGATCCGAATGACATCATCCCCCTGACAAGCCGGGTAGAGCTCATGCCAGCTGCGGCGACCCGATTCCGTCTTTCTCGGGTGAGTGGAGACGGTTGCAACCGCAGCGAGTGCCCGCGTCTATCGCGCGCGCCGTCCCGAGCGTACAGTTCTCTACCGGGCTCTCGCCCATCACTTTGAGTGCTCCCTCCGTGTATATGCCGACCGTTTCAGCCCCACCCACGGCTATCTGCGTGGTTGCGTCGAACCAGCCGTTCACCGCTACCTCGATTGCGGCATCTTCGACCAGGGCGTGGCCCGAGTGCGCTGTCCGGATTGCCGGCACGAGTTCCTCGTCACCTTCTCTTGCAAGCTCCGGGGCTTGTGACCCAGCTGCCACCAGAAGCGTGAGCTTCTGTGGGCGGACTGGGCCGAGCAGGAACTGCTCGAAGACGTCTCCCACCGCCAGGTGGTGTTCACAATCCCCAAGCGGCTTCGAGCCTTCTTCCGTTACCACCGCAAGCTCCTGGGAGAGCTGGCAGGAAACGCGCCGTCGTGCCCGCCTCCCAGAGGTCACCGACGCCGACGGCGAGACGAGATCGATCGAACTCTCTCATCCCGACATGCCTTGCCTCTCTCAGACGCCCAGGTTACCTCCCAAGTGACACATCAACAACGCCTCGTCCGTGCGGGCAGATGGAATCCTGTCGTCTGTTTGCCGAACGGGACGCACCCCGGGGCCTCTCCTTTCATTCGATAACAATTCACCTAGTACCCTCAAGATTCGATTGTGCAAGGATGGATCTCAGCCCGAGAGCATGAACCAGCAACCGAGTAGAGATTTCCGGTGGTGACGCCTCAGCCCTTCTTCGAGATTCGCCATGTGGTCGGCTTCGAGGAGACCAATCTGGTTGGCAACGTCTACTATGTCAACCACTTCAGCTGGCAGGGGCGTTGCCGGGAGATGTTCCTGCGCGAGCACTGCCCAGGGCTTCTCGAAGAACTGAACGACGACCTGGTTCTTGTCACGACCCGATGCGCCTGCGACTACTTCGGGCAGCTCTCCGCATTCGACGAGGTTGCGATCCGCATGCGGCTGGCGGAGATGGCGCAGAACCGGATCACCATGCGCTTCGAGTATTTCCGCCAAGGCGAGAGAGCCGAGGAGTTGGTCGCCCGCGGCGAGCAGCAGATAGCTTGCATGCGGCGACAGGACGGAGGCATCGTACCGACCCCGGTGCCCGCCGAGCTCAAGGCGGCTCTCGAACCCTTCTCGGCCGAATAGCGGCTGGTCGCATCTGAGAACCGCCGGCTTTGGGCATACGGTTATAGTCGGTGCCTTCATGACCCGGGCCTGCCGACTCCGCCTCGCCACGACCCTGGCCGTGACCGGGCTTTCGATACTGCCGGCTTGCCGGCAGGAGGTGGCCGAGGAATCCACAAGAGAGTTCGAGCGGGCGACAAGCCTGGGTCAGGCCCATTTCGAGAACCGCGACGCCCGCAGTGCCGTCGCGTCCTTCTCTCGTGCGACCGAGCTCGAGGCCGCGTCCGCGCCCGCCTGGCGCAACCTCGCCCGGGCCTACCTCCTGGCGCGCGACGAGGAGGCCGCCGAGGCGGCCCTGGAGCGCGCGGCCTCGATCACGCCGGAGGCGGCTTCCACCAGCTACCTCTTGGGCCTCACCCTTGCCCGCCGCTCGCGGTTCGAAGAAGCGCTGCCGCATCTCGAGGCAGCGGTCCGGCTCGATCCGCGTACGGCAGCCCTGCGCTTTCAGCTCGCCTCCGCCTACCAGGCCACCGGCAATCACGAGAACTCTACGGGACAGCTGCGCGAAACCCTGGCTCTGGACCCACTTCACGCCGGCGCTCACTACAAGCTCCTGGGGTACGCGCGGCGCGCCGACGACTCGGAAGCCCTGGCATTCCACCAGCACGAGCTGGAGCGCCTGCGCCGCCTCTTCGGCGACGAGAGCCGGACCCCCGAGGTGCTCGAGAAGTGCGTCCATACCCTGGCAGAAACCGGGCCGCGATCTTTCCGGCCAGTCGTCGAGCCGCTAGCGGTGCGTTTCCGCGATGTCACCGGCGAGACCTTCGACTCTGAAGCGGATCGCGTCGCCCTGGCCTCGACGGTGGCGGCGGCGGTGCTCGAAGTCGACCCGTCGGCAAGGGTGACGATCTTCACTGTCCAGAACGGTGGCGGTGCCAGCCTCCTCAGCGCCGATCGTGACGGGTGGGTCCGGAAGTCCATCGACCTCCCACCCTGGAACCTCGGAACCGGCGCAGAAGTGTGGGTGGCGGTCGGCGACTTCCACAACGTCGTTCCAGCGACGGTCCGGTACGACCCGGCGATCCACGCGGCCAACGACGTTCTCATCCTGCATCCCGAGGGCGCCCGCCTGTTACGCGCGACCGGCGGCAGCCGCTTCGAGGACATAACGGTCGCGGCCGGCCTCGGAAATCTTAAAGGGCATCAGGCGCGCTGGGTTGACTACGAGTATGACGGCGATCTCGACCTGGCGGTGGCGGCCGCCACGGGCGTCGAGCTCTGGCAAAACGACGGTGAGGGCCGGTTCGTCGAAGTGTCTGCCGCGGTCGGGATCGTCGACCCGGCTTCAGCGATCGACCTGGCCACCGCTGATCTTGACGGCAACCTCGGGGTCGATCTTGTTGTCGCCCATGGGCCTTTCCCGACCCGAGTGTTCGAGAACCAGCGCGCCGGCGAGTTCCGCGGGCTCCCAGTGCCACCCGGCCCCTGGCCAGAGGCCCGAGTGGTGCTGGCCGACGACGTCGACAACGACGGCCACGTCGACTCGATTCTCATCCATCGCACCGGTGTGACGATCATGCCCGGTGCGGGAGCAGGACGCGTGCATCTCGAGCTCCCGGACCTAGAGCCCGAGACCGCCGCGCTCGTCGACATCGACAATGACGGCTGGCTGGATCTTCTGGTGGGTGGTTTGACGGTAGGACATACGGACGCGGCCGGGACCGGCGGCTTTCGTCTCTGGCGCAACATGGGCTCTGGAGCCTGGCGAGACGTGACCGCGGAGACCGGACTCGATGCTCGAACCGGCCGTGTACTTCAAGTTGCCCGTGTCGACTTCGATGCCGATGGCGACACGGATCTCCTGGCGACGACCGAGGCCGGCTTGAGGCTCTGGCAGAACGACGGCGGCAATCGCAATCGTCAGCTCAAGATTCGGCTCCAGGGCACCAAGACGAACCCCGCGGGTCTCGACGCCCGTCTCGAGCTCCGACAGGGCGCCTTTCGCGTCAGCCGAGTCGTGAGCACTCTGCCGATCGAGATCGGCATCGGTCAACGAGACGCGCTCGACGCGGTCCGAGTGGTCTGGACGAACGGCATCGTCGACAATCAGATCGATCCGGCACTGAACGGGGGCGTTGTGACCGTGGTCGAGAAAAACGTCGCCACCGGCTCTTGTCCGTTTCTCTACGCTTGGGACGGCGAGCGCTTTCGTTTCGTCACCGACGTGCTCGGCAACTCACCGGTCGGACTGTCGATCATGAGAGGCGTCCCGCTCGATGCTGACCCCGACGAACTCGTGTGGATCGGTCCCGAATCAGAACTCGAGCCTCGAGACGGCGCCTTCATCCTGCAGGTGACCGAAGAGATGCGCGAGGTTCTCTACCTCGACCAGGCACGTCTGGTGGCGGTCGATCACGATCGAGACGTGGAGGTTCATTCGATCGACAAGCTGATGCCGGCTCCTTTCCCCCCGTCCGAGCTCCACGCACTGACCGGTCTCCGGACGGCAGTCAGCGCCCTGGGAAGCGACGGCGTCGATCGGACCTCCGAGCTGGCGGAGCTGGACGGAGTGTTCGCTCCCTCGGGAGTTCCCCTACCGCCACCCTGGAGAGGCACGACCCGGCCCCTGGCCCTCGACCTCGACTTTGGCAACCTCGACACCGAACGCCCGCTGGTGCTGGCTCTCACCGGATGGCTCCAGTACGGCGACGCCAGCACCAACATCGCTCTTTCCCAGGGATCGCCCGCCAAGGTCATCCCGCCGCGGCTGGAAGCCGAGACCGCCAGCGGCTGGAGATCTCTGGATGTCATTGTCGGCATGCCCGCAGGTAAGACCAAGACCATTCTGGTGGACCTCGAGGGCAAGCTGCCGCCTGGAAGCCGGCGCCTCAGGCTCGCGACCAGCTTCGAGATCCGCTGGGACCGGATCGCCCTGGGCGAGCACCTGCCGGCGACGGCCTTCACACGTCACAACGCTACTCCGGTAGCGGCTTCGCTCGCCTGGCGGGGTTTCTCGGAGATCCGCTCGCGCCGGGCCAACCATCCCACGACCCCCGACTTCGAGGCGGTCTCGGACCACCCCCCCTGGCGCCACGCGCTCGAGGGTTGGGCCACTCGCTACGGTGACGTCCTCGATCTCGTCCGCGAGCGCGACGGTCGTCTGGCGATTGTCGGCGGCGGCGATGCGGTCGAGCTGGCCTTCCCCGCTGACGCCTTTCCTCCCCCGGTCGACGACCGCGTTCGGACATTCTTCTTCTTCTCGGTGGGCTGGGACAAGGACGGCGATCACAACGTCATCGACGGCGACAAGATCGGTCCCTTCCCGGAGGCCTCCTCGGCCGATTCCGATTGGCGCCTCGACTACAACACTCGCTGGAGACCGCGAGACCTGTTCGCCGAAGGCTCGAAGCCTTCAAGATAGACCGTCGAAGAACGAGACGTCGGTATCGATCGGCTGCTCGAGACTGCGCTTCTCGAGAACGTAGTCGAGCAGCTTCTCGTCTTCGGCAATACCCAGGTGCTCCAAAAGCCCGGCGGCTCCGGGAAAACGCTCGAGCCCGCGCCGCCAGCTGCTGCGAGCCTCTTCGAAGCGTCCGGCCTTGGCGTAGGCCTGGCCCAGGGCCAGCCAGGTGCGCAGGTGCCAGGGCTTCACCAGGCCCGAGCGCTCCTGAAGCTCGGCGCAGCGCTCGAGGTCGCGGGCGGCGGCATCCGAATGTCGTAGCGCCCGCGGCCAATGCAGGTGGTTCATCCCCCTCGAGTAGAGCGCGAGCCACGAATCGGGATCTTCGTCCAGAACCGAGTCCAAACGGTCGAGGCCCTTCTTGGCGAGGCTGCCTTTGCAGACCACCGCGGCAAGGCCACCACAGGTCGGGATCTTGTCGACATACGCCAGAGACAGCTCGATCCGTGCCTCCGGATCTGCACCTTCGGATGCCAGCCGCTCGAGGAACGCGAGTGCCCGATCGTGCCTGTCATAGGTCGAGGCCCGGAGCCGGTAGGCGCCGGCCAGGGCGTGGTCGAGCGGCGGCGGCGACCTCAATCGTCCTTCCATTTGGGACAGCCGCCGCTCGAGCTCGGCGGGCTCGATTTCGGGCGGTGCCGGACGCTCTGGCGGCAGGGGCGGAATCCAACTCGGAGTCTCCGGAGCGATGCGCGAGTCCTCGGTATAGCGAGCCGGGTCCTGCCGAGCGGTGAGCAATCGGTTGGTCGCCACGTCCTCCCAGTACTGGCGACCGCCGTCCGGCCACCGAACCTCGATCAGATCGACTCGCTCGACCGGGCCGAGGCCGAAGTGCAAACGGGGCTCACTCTGGCCTGCGTAACCATTGCCGCCTTCACGCTCGCGCACCTGGAGGCCCTCCGAGGTTGCCAGGGTGACTCGCGTGCCTAGGCCGTCCCGATTGACCCCGGTCGCCGGATCGACCTCGAGGGCGATCTCGAGCCAACGTTTCTGCGTCGGGGCCTCGTTGCGATAGAGATGCGGAGCAGCTCCCTGGTTGGCGATCGCTAGATCGAGATCGCCATCGTTGTCGTAGTCGATAACGGCAATGCCGCGGCCGTCGCGGGTACTGTCCAGCCCTACGGCTCGAGACTGCTCATCAAAGGAGTCCAAGCCGTCGTTGCGCCACATCCGCATTCGCTCGTAGCCCGAGAACGAGCGGTCGCCGATCGGCGGCCAGTTGCGGGAGTTGGTCGGATCGTCGCCGACCACCGTCCACGACGCCAGGTCGTACCAGTAGCTTTCTTCGCCGGCGGAGATGAAACCGTTCACCGACGCGATGTCGAGGTCGCCGTCGTTGTCGTAGTCCAGGAACTTGGCGCCCCAGGCCCAGCCGCCGTCGTAGGCGCCGGCCTCGAGGGAAACGTCGGTCAGACGGAGCACGCCCTCGTCTCCCGGCCCACGGTTGTACCAGAGCATGTTGCCTTCCTGCAGGTACTCGGCGGTGGTGATGTTGGTGACGTAGACATCAAGCCAGCCGTCGTTGTTGAAGTCGCCGAAATCGGCGTTCATGCCCTTCTTCGTGTCATAGCCCAGTGCCGTATCGGAGACGTTTCGAAAAACGCCACCGGGGCCACCGAGAAAGAGCTGGTCGGGACCGAAATCGTCGGCGCAGTAGAGATCCGGCCAACCATCGCCATCCAGATCTCCCGCGCCGACCGCCAGGGTCCAACCCGCGTCGTCGAGCGCCAGTTCACCGGCGACCTCACGAAACGTCCCGTCGCCCAGCTGCCGGTAGAGGAAGTTGCCGCCGCCGTTGCGCGACCTCTCAAAACTATCGTGCATGATGCGAGTGTCTGCCAGGTTCCAGAGATCGACCGGCTTGAAGTAGTTGCCGACGTAGATGTCCAGACGCCCATCGCGGTCGTAGTCGAGAAAGATCGCCGCGTTGCCGTTGGCCCAGTCGAGACCGGGCGCGCCGTCGGTACGCTGAAAGAGCTCATCACTGACCTCGTTGAAGGTCCCGTCACCCCGATTGTGAAACAAAGCGTCGCGCCCCCAGCGTACGAGATAGAGGTCGGCCCAACCGTCGTTGTCGTAGTCGCCCCAGACGGCGTCCATGCTGGTGCCGGCTTCGCCGTTCACGTCGGCCAGGCCCGCCGGCCGCGCCTCCTCGGAAAACGTGCCGTCACCGTTGTTTCGATAGAGATAGTTCGGCTCGTCTTTGCGAGAGTTGGTGAAATAGAGATCGATCCAGCCGTCGTTGTTGTAGTCACCGGCGGCCACGGCCGCGCCGACGCTCGCCATCCAGGACATGATGTTGTCGAGCTTGGGATCGAGGATCGGCTTCAGGTGCGAGTGGTTGATGCCTGCCTCGCGGGCTACGTCTTCGTAGACCTTCGACCTCTCCTTCGACGTCTCCTGGTTGCGAGGAAAGCAACCGGCTCCGCCGGTGACGACAAGCAGGCCTGTCAGCACGATCGAGAAGGCACCAGGAGCTCGGGCCACAGCAGCTTTCGTTTTGTGCACTCTCGGCATGCTTGCGTCGCCACTGCGCTGAACCGCGGACGCCTCTTTGAGAGTCTACGGCGTGGACGCCATCGTCTCAAGCGTTCCGATTCCAGCGCGGGTCGTCTCAAGAAATCAGGTAGGCTATTGTATGGGCCCCCGAAGCTGGAGACCCCGAGACGGAGAAGGCTACGGATGGGAAAACGTGGGCCGGAAACGGCTGAAGTTCTCACCATGGTGTGAGGCGGACTAGATGGATCAAGGTGCAGCCATCGCTATCGTCGGTCTCGGCTGCCGATACCCGGATGCGACAACGCCGCAGGAGCTGTGGGAAAACGTCCTCAGCCAGCGCCGCTCCTTTCGCCGCCTGCCCACCGAGCGGCTGCGGCTCGAGGACTACTTCTCGCCCGACGGCAGCGACCCGGATTCGATCTCCACGACCGAGGCGGCCCTGATCGAGGGCTACGCGTTCGATCGAGTTCGCTTCCGGGTGAGCAACGATACCGTCCGCGCCGTCGACACGGTTCACTGGCTGGCTCTCGATGTGGCCGCTACGGCTCTGGAGGACGCGGGCTTTGGGGACGGCGAAGGCTTGCCAAAGGAGGACACGGGCGTTCTGGTGGGAAACACGCTCACCGGCGAGTTCTCCCGCTCCTCAACCTTGCGCTTGCGTTGGCCTTTTGTGCGGCGACAACTGGCGGCCGAGCTCGCGGCCGAGAGCTGGAGCTCGGAGCGTCGCGCTAACTTCCTGGACCGGCTCGAAGCGAGCTACAAGCAGTCCTTTCCTGAACCCACCGAGGAGTCTCTGGCAGGCGGCCTGTCCAACACCATCGGCGGTCGGATTTGTAACCACTTTGACCTCGGCGGCGGCGGATACACCGTAGACGGTGCTTGTGCTTCGTCGCTGCTGGCGGTCGCCAACGCGTGCTCGGCCCTGGTCGCGGGCGACCTCCGAGTGGCACTGGCGGGCGGTGTCGATCTGAGCTTGGACCCCTTCGAGCTGGTCGGTTTCAGCCGAATGGGCGCGCTGGCCACCAAAGGCATGCGCGTCTACGATCGACGGCCGACTGGCTTTCTGCCCGGCGAAGGCTGCGGTTTTCTCGTGCTCATGCCTCTGGAAGCCGCGGTTGCCGAACAGCGCCGCGTCCACGCCGTTATTCGCGGCTGGGGAATCTCCTCTGACGGCGCCGGCGGTATCACACGACCGGAGCTCGAAGGACAGCTGCAAGCGCTGCGCCGCGCCTACAGGCGCGCGGGATTCGGAATCGGGTCGGTGGCACTCTTCGAGGGCCACGGCACCGGAACCGCTGTCGGCGATGCCGTCGAGCTGGCGACACTCAACCGGGCACGGCGGGAGGGCGCGGATAGCGGAGCCAGGGAGGCCGCGGCGATCGGCTCGATCAAGGCCAACATCGGCCACACCAAGGCCGCGGCCGGCGTCGCCGGTCTGATCAAGGCCACCATGGCGCTGCACCACCAGCGGCTGCCGCCGACGACTGGCTGCGAAGAACCTCACGATGAGCTGACCGGCCCCGGCTCCTCCCTGCGGGCGCTCGAGCGCCCGCAGCTCTGGCCCGACAAAGCTCCACTCAGAGCCGGCGTAAGCGCCATGGGCTTCGGCGGCATCAACACCCACCTGGTGCTGGAGGGCGTCGGGGACCGCCGACCACCGCGCTTCACCGCCGCCGAGCTTGACCAGGGTCGCACCCCGCAAGACTGTGAAGTTCTGCTGCTCGCCAGCGCCGACGAGAACGAGCTGGCCCAGCGCATCGAACAGCTCGACAAACTCGCTCCCCGACTGTCCCGCGCCGAGGTCGCCGATCTCGCCGCTCATCTGGCGCGGACCCTGCCTGTCGACCAACCGCTGCGGGCGGCGGTGGTAGCCGCAAGTCCGACAGCCCTTGGCCGCAGTCTGACCGTGCTTCGGAAATGGCTGGCTGGTGGCGGAGCGAATCACAACCGGCCTCTGCTGGACCGTGGCAATAGGGTCTTTGCCGGACGAGCCGGAGAAACTCCACGCCTGGCCTTTCTCTTTCCGGGCCAGGCATCGCCGAGCCACTTGGGAGGCGGCATCTGGCGGCGCCGTTTCGCGGCGGTCAACGGGCTCTACAACCGGGCCGAGCTCGGTGAGGCGGGCGCAAAGGAGGACACGGCGCTCGCCCAACCGGCGATCGTCACGGCCTCGTGGGCGGCACTCGGAGTCCTCTCGGCGCTCGGAATTGAAGCCGAGTTCGCTGTCGGTCACAGCCTGGGTGAACTCGTGGCGCTGGCCTGGGCCGGAGCGTTCGACGGCCGAGCGTTGCTACGCATCGCCGGCGAGCGGGGCCGGGCGATGAGCGAGTTGGGCGAAGCTGATGGCGGCATGGCCGGCATCGCGGCCGACGCCGAAGCGGTTGCGGATCTGATCGCCACCCTCGACTCCGAGCCCGTGGTCATCGCCGGTCATAATGGCCCACGGCAGACCGCTATCTCGGGTCCGAACTCGGGTCTCGAGGCGGCACTGCGCGAGGCTAGGCTCCGCGGTTGGAAAGCGACCCGGCTTCCGGTCTCCCATGCCTTCCATTCACCGATGCTGGCCGCGGCGAAGCCCCGCCTGGCTGAGGTTCTTGCCAGGGAGAACGTGGTCGAGCTACGGCCGGACCGACGTGTCAGCTCGACCATTACCGGCACTTGGCTGGGATCGGAGGAGCCTCTTCGCGAACTACTCGTTGAGCAGCTGACAGCGCCGGTGCGATTCGTCAGTGCTCTCGAAAGGCTGGCGGCTGAGGCCGACTTCTTTCTCGAAGTCGGCCCCGGGGAGGTGCTCAGCGGCCTGGCGAACCAGGTCGTCGAAGGCCCGGTGATGGCACTCAACGCTGGCGGCCAGTCCCTCGACGGCTTGCTCCAGACCGTCGGGGCATTGTTCGCGCTCGGTGCGCAATTGAACACCGACGCTCTGTTCAGCGACCGGTTTACCCGGCCGATGGATCCAGAACGCGCGCTTCGATTCCTGGCCAATCCTTGTGAGCTCGCCCCGCTCGACCAACGCGCCCCCAGTGTTCCGACAGCTCCCGCCGACTCGACACGCCCAAAGCAAGAAGCCCTCGCTACTCCGCCTATGAGTGCTCCCAAAGGTGAGGCTTCGCCGCGAACCGTGGTCGAACGGCTGATTGCCGCGCGCACACAATTGCCGCCCGAGGCCTTCTCCCTGGCCAGTCGGCTGTTGACGGAGTTGCATTTGAGCTCGATCGCCGTGGGCGAGCTACTCACCGAGGCGGCCCGGGAGCTGAACCTGCCGCCACCCGTAGCACCCACCGAGTACGCCAACGCCAGCGTCGGAGAAATCATCGGAACCCTGGAAGAGCTCAAGGCCTCGGGCGCCTGGTCGCACGAAACCGAAGTGGCTCTCCCCACCGGCGCCGGTTCCTGGGTAAGGGCCTTTGCCCTTGAGCTCCGCGAGAGACCTACCCAGCAACGACCGTCGGGACCGAAGGAATCCGAGTCTCGGGGTTCCTGGCAGGTTTTCGCTCCTGACGGATACAAGCTCGGACAGGCGGTCAGGAACAAGCTCCTCTCGCACGACGGTGGCGGCATCGTCGCCCTGGTGCCGCCGCGTGGAGTGCGCGAGAACCTCGGCCTTCTCATGGCCGCAGTCCGAGCAGCACTCGCCGCACGCCCAGAGCACCGCACCTCACAACCGTTCGTTCTGATCGAGCAGCGCAGTGGCACGACCGCCATCGCGCGCACGTTGCATTTGGAAGCGCCCGAGATGCCGGTCGTGGTCATCGACCTGCCGGAGCAAGCCGATGTGGACACCTGGGCTTCTCGGGTCATCGACGAGATCACTTCTTTCGTAGCCGGCTTCACCGAAGTCCATTTCGATGCGGAAGGCCGCTGTTTCCGCCCGGTTCTGAACTTGCTGCCAGCGAGTTTCCGTGCGAGTCCGGCGGCCGAGCCGCCGCTTACCCCAGGTGAGGTGCTGCTCGTCACCGGAGGCGGCAAGGGGATCGCGGCCGAGTGTGCGCTCTCGTTGGCGCGCAAGCACGGCGTCACCCTGGCGTTGCTCGGTCGCTCGCGCCCCGACCGCGACCCGGAGCTCGAACGCAACCTCGAGCGCCTGAAGGACAACAGAGTCCGGTTCGGCTACTACCAGGCCGACGTAACCGAGCCCCGCGCCGTGCGAGCCGCGGTCCGACAAGCGCAGGCGGAACTCGGTGACATCGCGGGCCTGCTGCACGGCGCCGGGACCAATACCCCGAGGCTGTTGAGCACTCTCGGCGAGGACGATCTGCGAGAGACCCTGGCACCGAAGCTCGAGGGCTTCGAGAATCTGATAGCAGCTCTGGACGCCGGCGGTCTCAAACTCCTGATCGGCTTCGGCTCCCTGATCGCGCGTGTGGGCATGGCCGGTGAAGCGGACTACGGGTTGGCCAACGAGCAACTGCGCCGGGCCATCGAGGACTTCGCCGCGGACCATCCCGGTTGCCGGAGCCTGTGTATCGAATGGTCCGTCTGGTCGGCGGTCGGGATGGGAGAGCGCCTCGGCCGCATCGAGGCACTCGGGCGCCTGGGCGTCGACGCCATCACTCCCGAAGACGGATTGGCGATGCTCGACTGGCTCCTCGCTCGACCGACTCCCGTGTCGGTCGTGGCCACCGGCCGATTCGGCAAGGCGCCGACGCTCGAGCTCCAGAGCCGGGACCTGCCTCTGCTGCGCTTTCTAGAGCGGCCCCGGGTCCACTATCCCGGTGTCGAGCTGGTCGCCGACTGCACCATCTCTCGCGACACCGATCTGTACCTCGACGACCATGTCCTCGACGGGGAGACATTGTTTCCAGCGGTGATGGCGCTCGAAGCCATGGCCCAGGGTGCCGCCGCCTTGCGTGCCGGCAGTCCGTCGCCGGTCTTCCGGCGCGTCCGCTTCGACCGCCCGATCGTGGTGCCCGCGGGCGAAACCCTGACTCTCCGCCTGGCGGCTCTGGTCCGGCGCTCCGGCGAGATCGACCTGGCTTTGCGCTGCGATCGCACGGCCTTTCAGATCGATCACTTCCGCGCCACCTGCGAAGCCGTTTCCAGTGACGACGCGGCCACCGACGACGCCCACTTGTGGTCCTCGCGCGTGCCCGAGGTACCCCCCGTCACCGAGCCGTGCGGCTTGAGACCGATGACCGATCTCTATGGAAGTGTCCTGTTTCAGGGCGGCCGATTCAGGCGACTACACAGTTACAGCAAGCTCCGCGCTCGGGCATGTCAGGCCAGAATAAGCGCCTCGGAGGAAGATCCGTGGTTCGGCCCGTTCCTGCCGTCCGAGCTGGTGCTCGGCGATCCAGGAGCCCGCGACGCGTTCATCCACGCCATCCAGGCCTGCATCCCGCACGCCCGCGTTCTGCCGGTAGCGGTCGAGCGACTGCGTACCGGAAGGAGCCACGCACACGAGTTTCACGTGAGCGCGCACGAGCGCTCACACGACGGAGATCGGCTCGTCTATGACCTCGAAGTCTGCGATTCGGGTGGCGAGCTCGTCGAGCGCTGGGACGGACTCGAGCTTCGCACGATGCGTGGGGCGAGCGCTCGACCCTCGCTCGCCGCTTCGCTGTGGGGGCCCTACCTCGAGCGCCGCCTGGCAGAGCTTCTTCCAGATGCCGCATTGGCGATCGCGGTCGACCGAAACGGCAGCGGAGACCGGCCACGGTCCACGGATCGCGTCATCGCGGCGGCCCTCGAGGAGGCAGGCCCGATCCATCGTCGCTCCGACGGCAAGCCCGAGGTCGTGAACGGTCCTTGTGTCTCGGTGGCTCATACTTCCGACCTGACCCTGGTTGTTGCCGGTGCGCGCGGCTGCGACATCGAAGTGCTCTCACCCCGACCGGAGAGCGTTTGGCATGATCTGCTGGGAGACGAGCGCACGGAGCTGTCCCGACTCCTGGCACGCAAAGGCGGTGAGGATCTGGATTGCGCCGCAACCCGCGTCTGGACCGCAATGGAATGCCTGAAGAAGGCCGGTCGATCTCTCGCATCCCCTCTGTTGCTCGAAAGCATCACAGCCGATGGCTGGGCGGTACTGTCGTCCGGGGACTATCGAACCGCGAGCGTCCTTCTGCCGCGGCCGGACTGCAGCCAGCGCTATGCCCTGAGCGTGATGGTCAAATCGGTCACGGCCTGAAGGCTGTCCAGTGACGAGACGACTCCTGCGGCGCTGGCTGTCTATCCCCCTCGAGGAAGTCGGCTTCGACAAGCGCGGCTTTCGGGGCGGAGACGGTGGGGTGCGCGCCCATCTGGAAAAGGTCGGCTGCTCCTTTCTGAATGGTTATCACGAGGCCCTGACCGATCTCGAGCCCGAGCTCCTCGCCGACCGTCTGGCGGAGGTCTCCCCGCGCTACCGTGGCTTCGCATTTGAAGGGGCCGCAATGGCCATGACGCTCTTCGATGCCTTGACGCCGGGGCGGCCGCGCCGACTCGACGACTTCCTCTCCGGCGCAGGTAGTGCCCACGTCTACATGGCTCACGTCGGCGCCGGTTGGGCCATCGCAAGGCTTCCCCTGGGCATGAACAGAATCCTGCGGAGGCTCGACCCGCTCCTGCGTTGGCTGGCACTCGATGGCTACGGCTTTCACCAAGGCTATTTCCACTGGCGCTCGGCGGCCGAGGGCCGGCGCAGAAGGCCCCGTCGGATCACTGGATACGGGCAGCGCGCCTTTGATCAAGGTCTAGGCCGCAGCCTGTGGTTCATCGATGGAGCCGAGGTCGATCGGATCGCGGCGACCATCGCGCGGTTTCCTGAAGCCCGTCGCTCCGATCTGTGGAGTGGTGTGGGTCTGGCCTGTACCTACGCGGGAGGGGTCGACGAGACGGCGGTCCAAGATCTTGTCAACCTCGCTGCCGGTTTCCATCCCGAGCTCGCCCAGGGAGCCGCCTTCGCCGCCGAGGCGCGGCGCCGGGCCGGCTGTCTGACCGAGCACACTGAGCTTGCCTGCAGGTTCTTGTGTGGTCACTCGGCTTTCGAGGCCGCCGAGGTCGCCACCGAGGGCCGGCGCAATCTGCCCGTCGATGGCGAGCTCCCCGTCTATGAGCACTGGCGAAGAAAGGTCCAGTCGAGCTTTGGCACCAGCGGGCTCGCTCCCGCTTAGGCCGCCGAGGCGATTACAGCCAGCTCAGGAGGCCGGCACGGCGCGCCTGGTCAGCAGCGCCGGCACCAGGAAGACCGTAGCGACGAAACAGCCCAGGACGCTCGCCATCAGCAGGCCGCCGAGACGGCCGTTGGCGGGAACCCGCGACAATACGAGAACGCCGAAGCCCAACCCGACCGCCAGAGCGTCGATGAGAATCGCGGGTCCCGTGACCGAGAGGGCGGTGGCGATGGCGCCCTGGTTGGCACCGGTCCGGCTGGCGACCCGCCGGTGTCGAGCCAGCAGGTGGATGGCGAAATCGACGCCGACCCCCAGCGTCATACCAGCGAACATCGAGGTCGCGACCCCAAGGGGGATATCGAGCCAGCCCATCACTGCAAAATTGACGGCGACCGCGAAGGCGGGCGGCACAACGCAATAGAGTCCATGGCGGAGCGAGCGGCCCAGAAGAGCCGCAACGATGAGAATTCCCACCAGGGAAAGCAGCAGTGAACGGACCTGGGTGGTGACGACCGCTCCGATGAGGGCCTGGCTGACCACCGTGTCACCGGCGAAGGAGAGCCGAAGGCCATGCGGTCTCAGGTATTCCTGCTCGTAGCTACGAACCTCTCGTAGAATCCGCTCGGTGTCGCGGTAGTTGGCGTCCTCGAGATAGACGGTCACCAATCCCTGGCTGAATCCGGTATCGACCAGTTGGCCGAGGCGCTCGCTCCCTCTGATGGCACCATAGTTACGCCACCTATTGAGCGCGTCCCGAGGAGTCCCGGGCAGGCGACGCGAGTCCTCGGCCTCGGGTCGCAACATGAAACCGACCGTCTCGAGATAGCGCGCCGGTCCCAGGACCCCCCCCACTCCGCTCATGCCGGAGACATAGCTCTCCAGAGCCGCGATTCGTCTCAGCGTGGCAGGCACCACAAGCGGCTTGCAGGAGAGTTCGAAGCCGATCTCGTCACCTTCCGCGGGGCGCGGCCAAAATCTCGCTGAGCCGCCGGTCCGTGGCATGGTGAGCCTGAGCTGGCCGTTAGCCTCCACGGCGCGATCGATCCAAGTGGTCCACTCTCGTAACTCGCCGCGGCGGTTCGCCCTGGCTCCCGCCTCGCCTGGCAGCTCGAAAAGACCGAGCCAGCAACCCTCCAGCCTTTCGGGGTGGTCGTGGCTGATCGGGAGTCGGACGTCGAACGCGTCCAGCGCTTCCGACGGGATCTTCCCTTCGACCTCCGTCGCCTCCGCTTCGACCCCGATCCGAAGCAGGTGCGAGCCCAAGAACTCTCGATCGAAGGACCGAGTGGCGCGAGCGAAACCACCGTCGGCTGCAAATCCGTCGATCCAGCTGTCCTGCACTTCGAGCCGGCGCACGCCGTCCGCCGTGACCACCAAGATCACGCCCGCTATGGCAAAGACGGCGAGTCGTCGCCTCACGGCGAAGCCAGCCAGACGCTCGAAAGCGCTGATTGCCGGAGCCACCGGATCTACCGACGCCTTCGTTCTTCCGGTGCGTGCCAGACGGGCCGGCCCGAGTAGAACCAGTAGAGCCGGAATGACGGTCAGCGAAAAAATCATGCAGACCAGGACGCCAATGGCTGTGAACACGCCGAAGGCCCGCACCGGTGCTAGCGGCGAAGCGGCAAAGGCGAGAAAAGCGACCGCGGTGGTGATCGATGTGTTGATCACCGGCGGTGCCATTTCGTCTAAGGCCACACCGACCAAGTCTCGGTGAGCAGCGTCCGTTCGGGTCGAGCCGGGATCTAGATCAAGGTACCGGCGGAAGATATGGATCTCGTCGGCCGCGCCCACCGCTGCCAGGATCACCGGTAACACAGAGGTGGTGAGGTAGACGGGCACACCGAGCCAGCCCATCAGTCCGAAGAGAAACACCAGACAGATTCCAATCTCGATCAGTGGCAGGAGGGCCGCCACCGCGCGACGGAAGGCGAGGAGAAAGACCAGACCCATGACCGCCACCGCCACCGGCACCATGCCCGGCCGGAAGGATCGCGTGACTGCCGCGTCGGAGCCCCGCGTATCGCCCCAAGCTCTCGCTCCAAGGAGCCCCTCGGGTACGCCCAAATCCGCCAGGATATGGTGTCCCAGCAGCGCTTCGGCCACCGGAGCGCCTAGTACCGCAACGGTCTCGCCGGTTTCCGGTGCGGCCCCTGTCGCCGCCGCGAGCCGGCGAATCTTGCTCACGAGCTCCGCGCGATTCGCCTCGGGCGGCGTACCCAAAAGGACGGCCGTGCTCTTGCTGTCGCTCGACACCAGGATTCCGTCGTAAATCTGGATCCGCGAAATATCCGAGCGCAGCTCGTTCAGCGCCGTGGCCGTCTCGGGCAGGGGCTCGAGAAGGCGCCGCAGCTTTAGTGTCCCGGCCCGATGGCGGAACCCCAGCTCGGTCGCAAGGCTCGCTATGTCGAAAGGTCGTACACCATCGAGCTCCGACAGGGCCTCGGTCAGCGCGCCGACCCGGCGCAGAGTGTCGGTATTGAACACCCCTTGCGGATGATCTGTCTGGAGGACCACCGCGATCGGATCCCGGATGTCGAAGGCCCGCCGCACTTCCCGATCGGTCTCTATCTCGGGCGCTCCGACGGGAACCAGGGTTCGGCCGTCGGTTCGGAGCTCGAGCTGGAAAAGACCCGGAGCCGCGGCGGCAGTGATCGTCGCCCCTATCAGGAGCGCGCGCCAGGGGCACGCGATCGAAGCCTGGGTGAAGCGGCGGCCTAATCGCATTCGAACGGCGGCTGGAAGCCTCAGCGTTGGGGTTGCTGGACCAAGAGCTCGTACTCGAAGGCGCGACGATAGGTCGGGGGCACGCCCCATCCTCCCACAAGACAGGTCTCGGGTAGTACTCCGTGCGAGGTCGTTCGTGCAGTGTACTCTCAGCTGCGGAGGCAGCGATGACGAGCAGAAATTCCGGCGGCCCACACCGCAACCGACGAAGCCTGCTCAGGATGGTGCCCACCGACCTGGCCTGGGCGGCACTCTTCCTGGTCGTCTTCTCAGTACTCGTCGCACGCAACTACTTCCTGGACCACCCGAGCGCAGGCGGCCTGCAGATGGGCAAGCTCCGGCTGACGCCGTTCGGATCCCTGATAGCTCTCGACCTGCTCTTCGGTTTCTACCTGGTGAAGCGCTGGTGCACCCGCTTCGACCTGGATTGGTCGACCCTTTCGGGCGGATTGCCCTGGATCGCCGGTCTCGGTTACTTCATCTCCCACCTGGTGTCGATCGCAGCCTACTTTCCGCAGGACCTCACCAACCCGATCGCCCTGCTCGACTTTCGTAGCGGCATCTCCTCGTTTGGTGGTTTCTTCGGCGGCGCCGCTGTAGCGATCGTTTTCCTGAAGTGGCGCCGGCTCGACGTTTGGCGTTATTCCGACGCGCTGGTCTACGGCTTCGTCGGCGGATACATCTTCGGCCGTCTGGGGTGTTTTGCCATGCACGACCACCCCGGCGTGAAGACGGACTTCTTCCTCGCCGTCGACATCAAAGGGGTAGCGAGGCACGATCTCGGGCTGTACGAGATGTTCTTGATGATCGCACTCTTCACCCTCCTACATCTCTCGGCCCGTGAAGGCAGGCCCTCCCCGGGAACCGCGGTGGCCGTCACCGTGTTGGTCTACGCGCCGGTGAGATTCCTCTTCGACTTCCTGCGCATCGACGACGTTCTCTATTACGGTTTGACGCCGGGCCAGTGGTTCAGTCTTCCACTCTTCGCCATCGGGATATGGGCTTTCGCGGTCTCTCGCGCCGGCGCGAGATCGCAAGCCTGAGGGGCCTCCGGACCAGGCAGCAGACAACAAGGCGCGCCCACCTAAAGGGGTGGGAGAGGGCTACCCAAAAGGGTGTTGCGCTGTCGGCGGCGTTCCGGCCCTACTCACTCGAGCAACACCCAACACGGATCTCGGTGTGCGTCGGACCTCGCGGAAGCTTGGAGAATACTCAAGCCGAGACCCGGAGAAAGGAGAGTCCGTTATGAAGAAGTCCTCCAAGTATGCGTGGGCGGGGCAGATCGCATTGGCCATCGTGGCGACGGCATTCATCGGCGCCGGGTGCCCGCCGGACATCCCCCCCGGAACCGACTGCTGGGTAACCCAGCCGGGAACGGCCCAGACCGTCCAGATCCCGCATAACTTCTTTGGCCCGGCTTCTGATCCCGTCAACACGGTGATTCCCCTCGAGGGCTTGCCCCTGTCGGGCGCAGAGGTCCTCAACTGCGGTTGCACGGACGATGTCGAGATCGAGTGGGTCGATCGGCACGGTAACCCGACCGATCCGAACAGCGGTCACGCGGTCGAGCAGCGGGTCAACCCGACCGACCCGTTCGACACCTGTATCTGGCGGAAAGTGACCGCCAACTGGGATGGCGAGAACGTCGGCGTGGACGTGGAAATCGAGCTGAGACAGCTTTCCCTCAAGAGCGTCGAGCCGCTGGAGGTCACCTGGCACGAGACCACGGATCCCGTACCCTCGATGACGAAGCTCTTCGACGTCTTCGTGACCGAGAGCGCGACGCAAAACGGGGGCTCGATGACCTTTACGCCCGACGATCTCACTTGCAACAAAGCGGAAGGCGGGATCACGCTCGGAGACTTACCGGTGAAATGGGACGTCCGCTTCGTCGAGGTCGGCGGCGGCATCGAAAGAACCATCACCGATCAGCCGCTCATCCTGGCCGGTACGCTGGGGGACTTTCTGAAGAACCGCTAGCGACGACCACTCTGAGCTTCCAAGGCGTTCGGAAGGGTACAAGGACGAAGTCCGAATCAGACGGCAGAACATAATGGAGGTGAAACATGGCAGATGAAGCAACGACCCCGATGGCGCGGGCCCCGCGAAGCGAGCGTGAAGAGGCGGTCGTGGCGGCCGTTCCGATCCTGACCGGTGTGGCCGAAAAGTACTGGCTGGAGTTGGTGCAGTATCTGCCGGGAAGCGCGAGGAGCCTGTGGCTGTTCGTCAACGGCGAATGGAGGCATCTCGACGACCCTAATGACGGGATTCAGGACTCTGTGCAGGAGGCTTTCTGCCAGTGTCCCGGCCGGCTCGAGGTCGCTGTTTGGTATCGCGGTACGGTGATCGTCGGCTTGGTGGTCCGTTCTACCTAGAGGAGCCGTAGCGACCGTAGAAGTTCGGCGCGGCGCGCTTGCAGCAGAGCCATGCCCCGCCCTCGATGGAGGTGGCTTCGGGAAAGCGAAAGCTGTACCTTCCTTCTGGTCGGGGGTTCGATTCTATTGGTGGAGCCGATCGGGATCGAACCGACGACCTCTTGAATGCCATTCAGAGGCCTCTAGTTTGCTGGAGTCTGTTCTGGTTTGATTCTGGCCCCTTTTCTCTTGGTTCTGTTTGCTGCGGTCTGCTCTGGTTAGAGTCGGCTTGATTGCCATGTGATTGCCGACGTCGGTCGTCCCCTCCAGTGGCGCAAGACGGCTCAATAGGCCGAGCCCCTGAAATCTACCCGAGCACGACGAGAATCGTGTGCTCGAGACCGTCGTCGGAGAGCGGAACAGGCGCGTCCTTCGGCAGGGAGGCTTCGTCGAGACGGATGCTGGACACACCGCGGCAGACGCCACGCGGATTCTCGACGACAATCCGATAGAGGGTCTCGCCATATCGATAGTCGATCTCGAAACCCCTCCACTCCCGAGGAATGCACGGGTCGATCGCGAGGGCCGGACCGCGCTTCTGGAATCCGAGAATCGACTCGAGCCCGGCGCGGTAGAGCCAGCCCGCGGCGCCCGTGTACCAGGTCCATCCCCCGCGGCCGACGTGACCCGCAGCGGAGTAGACGTCCGCGGCGACCGCGTAGGGCTCCACCTTGTACCGGTGAGCGGTCGCCCGACGGCTGGCATGGTGAATCGGATTGAGAAGGTCGAAGAGGGCGACGCTCTTGTCGCCATCTCCCAGTCGAGCGAAGGCAATGACCGACCAGATCGCGGCGTGGGTGTATTGCCCGCCGTTCTCTCGAATGCCGGGTAGATAGCCCTTGATGTACCCGGGGTCTCTCTCGGTACGGTCGAAGGGCGGGGTGAAGAGCAACAGGAGGCGGTCCACCTCAAGGATCAGCCGTTTTTCGACCGATTCCATGGCCAGCCGCGCCCGCTCCGGGTCGCAGGCACCCGACAGGACCGCCCAGGACTGGGCAATCGAATCGATCTGGCATTCGTCGCTGGCTGCAGAGCCGAGCGGCGTCCCGTCGTCGAAGAACGCTCGCAGATACCACTTGCCGTCCCAGGCATTGCCTTCCATCGACGCCAGCAGGGCCTCGGCGCTCTGCCGCCAGCGTGCCGCACGCTCGAGCTCCGAGCGACCCTCGGCGATCCGGGCGAACTCGCACAGGTTCGAGTAGAGAAACCAGCCCAGCCATACGCTCTCTCCGCGGCCCTCTCGACCGACGCGGTTCATTCCGTCGTTCCAGTCGCCCGAGCCGATCAACGGCAGACCGTGACTGCCCACGGGGAGAGAACGATCCAGAGCTCGCGCGCAGTGTTCGAACAACGTCGATTGGTCTTCGGCGACCGTAGGCTCGAAGTACGACTCGTGCTCGTCCTCGGTCAGAAGGGGACCCTGGAGCCATGGGACCATCTCGTCGAGCACACTCGCGTCTTCGGTCACGGCCAGATACCGAGCCACGGCGTACGCCAGCCAAAGCAGGTCGTCGGAGATCCGCGTTCTGACACCACGCCCTGTAGGGGGGTGCCACCAGTGCTGGACGTCTCCTTCTCGGAATTGTCGAGCGGCCGCTCTCAAGATGTGCGCGCGGGCGATGTCCGGTCGCGCTACCAACAGGGCCATGACGTCTTGGAGCTGGTCGCGGAACCCGTAGGCTCCCCCGGATTGATAGAGGGCGGTGCGGGACCAGAGGCGACAGGAGAGCGTCTGATAGAGAAGCCAGCGGTTGAGCAGCAGGTCCATCGACCGATTCGGCGTGCGTACCTGGACCGTGCCGAGCACGGTGTCCCACCGCTCCTGCACCTGCTGCAGCAGAGCATCGCAATCCACCCCTCGATATCGCTCGACCAGCGCTCGCGCCTCCTCGCGACTTTCTCCCTGTCCGAGCAGAAACAGCACGTCGGTGCGCTGCCCCGGCTCGAGCTCCAGCTCCGTCTGCAGGGCGACGCAGGGGTCCAGGGTCCCGCCCGTCTTGCCGGAGAGCTCCTCGCCCCGCTCGAGCGAAGCCGGGTGGTCGAGGCCTGCGTTCCGCCCCAGGAACTCGAGGCGACTGCAGGTCCACGAGGTCTGACGGCCACCCAGGTCGGCGAAGGCGACGCGGCCCGCGAACTCGCCGTTCCAGGCGTTGTGCGCGAACGCGGCGCCGGTGGCTGGGTCGATCTCGCTGACCACGTAGGGCACCGAGCTGCTGCGCGTCACGCCGAGTACCCACTCGGCATAGGCCGTGACCGAGAGCCGGCGAGCGCGAGTCGACCGATTCACCACCGTGAGGCGGGAGATCTTGATGGAGTCGTCCGGCGGCACGAGCTGCGCCAGATCCAGCGCGATGCCGTGCGATGCATGCTCGAAGCGGCTGTATCCCTGGCCGTGCCAAACGGCGTACGAAGAGCGCTCTTCGCGGATCGGAAGACAGGTCGGACCCCAGATCAGCCCGTTGTCCAGATCGCGCACGTAGAACGCCTCGCCTGGCGTGTCGCTAACCGCATCGTTCGACCACGGCGTCAGCTTGTTCTCCCGGCTGTTGACGGACCAGGTATAGCCGGAGCCCGACTCGGAGACGTGGAATCCGAACTTCGGATTCGACACGACGTTGATCCACGGAGCCGGGGTCCACTGTCCATGGCCCAAGAGCGTGACGTACTCGCGGCCGTCGCGCGAGAATCCACCCAGGCCATTGAAGAACTCGAGATCGAGCCTCGGGACCGCGAGCGGCTCCACCTGTGAAACGCGTGACGCGCGCAACCGGGATCGCACCGGCCCCGGTCTCGAGCGGTCCAGCCGGATCACCTGTTCCGACAGCGTGCCCCGGTTCGCCAGGACCAGCACGCGCGCCGCCGAACGGAGCAGCAGCAGGTCCTCACGCGACAACAGGTCCTCCCGCAGCACGAAGACGTTGCCGAGCTCCCCGTTTCGCTCAGCCCCGAGCGCGGACCGACTCGCCCGCACCTCGGTCTCGAACGCTTCCTGAAGATCCTGCACGTAGGAGGCGCCCCTCGCGTTGAGAATCACCAGGTCCGCGGCGATCCCCTTCAGGCGCCAGTACTCGTGCGCCCTGAGAAGGTGTCGCGCGACATCGCGCTCCTCGTCGCGCTCCACGCGCACGACGGCGATCGGCAGATCGCCGGAGATACCGTGTGCCCACAGCCCGGAAGCTCCCCGACGGTTGGCGGCCAGCTCCTTGGTCGTAGTGCGCAGCGTGCGATCGTTGAAGAGAAGCCGATTGGCCAGCCGCTGGAACAGATGCGCCTCGTCCTGCGTGATTCCGAGGTGATGCAACTGGACCTGGGCGTACATCCACGCCAGCGAACTCTCCCGCTCGAACGTCTCCGGCTGGCGATGCTTCTCCGCGATCTCGAGGGCTTGCTCACGTGACCCCGCCACCAGCGTGGTGAAGACCACTCGGACCGTTTCGCCGGCGGGGATCGCCAACCGATACCGGAGGCTCACGATCGGATCCAACGTTGCCCCGGCACTGTTGGTCAACGGCTCGCCCTCGGTCACCGAGATCGCCGTCCCCACCCCGCGGCCCCGGCCCAGAAAGCGGGCGCGGTCGCCCTCGTACTGACACCCGCCAACCTGTTCCCCGTCGATCGCGGCGACATGCGCCAGCCAAGGTTGGGTCTCGCCATCCGAACGGGGGCGTCGCGTCGCCAGCAGGGCCTCGAGCCCGGCAACGAATTCGGTCTGCACGAACAGGTTCGAAAAGGCGGGGTGGGCCTCGTCCGCGGCCTGTGGAGCCAGGACGACTTCCGCGTAGGAGGTGAAGTCGATCACCCGGTCGCGGCTCCCGAGATTGGTCACCGTGAGCTGGCGCAGCTCCGCATCGTCTTCGGCCGAGACCAGGATCTCCAGCCTGATCGACAGCGACGGGTCGCTCTGAATGATCTTGGCCCGGTCTTCGGCGTAGACGACCTCGTACTGGTCCACTTCGGTACCGCTCGGCTGGAAGCCCGCCGACCACACCTCGCCACTGTTCGCATCCCGCAGGTAGATGAACGTGCCCCAGCAGTCACGCGTCGTGTCCTCGCGCCAGCGAGTAACGGCGAGTTCGCGCCACCGGCTGAAGCCGGAGCCCGCCGCCGTGACCATGACGAGATACCGACCGTTCGATAGAAGATGCGAGCGCGGCGGGATGTCGTGTGGCGATTCGAAGCGCCTCAGGAAGGGAGGCACCAGCTCACGGACCTGGGCCGCAGCCTGGACCTCCTCGCCGCGCGGTCGCGTGACGGCCACCGCACGCGGCGTTCGTTCCTGGAGCAACAGTTCCGAGGCCTGGACCATGGGATGCGATTGAAACCGCTTCTGGGCAAGGCCCTGGTGCACGACGTTGCCCAGCGAGACGATGGTCATCCCCTGGTGGTGGGCCATATAGGCCCGGACCACGGCCACTTGTTCGCCTTCGGGAAGCCGCGCGGGCGTGAAGTCCAGCGCCTCGTAGAAGCCATAGTCGCCCTGTGCCCCGATCGCCTCGAGCTGGGCGAGATTCGCAGCGGCAGCCCTGGGGTCGACCATCGATGCGAGAGCCGTGGCGTACGGAGCCACCACCACGTCCTCGAAGAGTCCGCGCTTGAGTCCCAAGCCCGGCACGCCGAAGTCCGAATACTGGTAGGTGAGGTGAACGTCGCGGACGTTGTAGGCGGACTCGGAAACCCCCCAGGGGACACCACGTTCCTTCCCATACTGAATCTGCCGTCCCACTACAAGCCGGCTGGTCAGGTCCAGCAGGCTGTGCGCAGGCTGTTCCATCACGAGCAGCGGCATCAAGTACTCGAACATCGATCCCGACCAGGAGACCAGCGCGGCACCGCGCCCAATCGGGGTGAGGGACCGGCCGAGAAGAAACCAGTGCTGTGGCGAAACGTCCCCCTTGGCGATGGCGACGAAGCTGGCCAGCCGAGCCTCCGAGGCCAGCAGGTCGTAGCAACTCGGGTCGAGGGTGCCGTCCGCCGTGCGGAAGCCGATGGAGAAGAGCTTGCGCGAGGGATCGAAAAGAAACCGGAAATCCATTGCCTGGGCCATCTGTTCCGCCTGCAGCGCGACGGCCGCGAGGCGATGCTGGAGCTCGCTCGGCGCTCCTTCGCTCGCGTCCGCGGCCCGGAGCATCTCGAGATCGCGCGCGTGACTCCGGACGGTGCCCCGAACGACGGTAGCCCAGGTCTCGATCTCCGCGCCGGACTCGTGCCCGGCCGCCGCGAGGGTGCGGACGATGTCGAGCAGGTTCTCGGCGCGGGCCTCGAGCTGCTCGAATCGGACACCCCATTCGTCGGTCGACGACGGCGGATCTCCCAGCCCAGCCGCCATCGCGTCGAGGGCCTCCCGCACCTGCGAGGCGGTGATCACCTCGGTTCGCGCCCCGGGCGGCGAATCTTCGATCGTCTCGCGCACCGGCTCGAGCGCATCGCGGATACCATCCAGAACCTGCGGGCCCAACGGTGGTACTTCCATGAGCTGGCGGCAGCCCTGCGCCAGCGCGACGAGATGCCCCGCGAGGTTTCCACTGTCGACGGTAGAGACGTACAGGGGATCGAGCGGCCGGAGGTCGGTGGTGTCGTACCAGTTGAAGAAGTGGCCGTGGAGCCGCCGCATCGCGTTCATCGTCTTCAGGGTCGCCTCGAGCCGTTCCACCATGTCCGCGATGCCGATCCACCCGAAGTCGCGGGCGGTCAGGGTGCTCAAGAGGTAGAGCCCCATATTGGTCGGCGAGGTACGGTGGGCGACCACCGGCTCGGGGTTTTCCTGGAAGTTGTCAGGAGGAAGGGCGTGCTCCTGCGCGTTCACGAACGTCTCGAAGAAACGCCAGGTGCGCCGAGCAATGAGGCGCAGCGTGCGCGTCTCGTCCGGCGACAGGCGGCGTCGCTCGGGGAGCTTCCTCGGGACGCTCAGGCGCCAAGCCAGAGCGGGAGCCATCATCCAGATGAGCACGAAAGGGCCGGCCACAGGCCACGCCTCCGGCCTGAGCGCGGCGACGAGCACGCCGATGGCCGCCGCGAGCAGCGGGCTCCAGCGCAGGTGCTGGTAGAAGGCGCGAAGCCTCAGGTCGGCCCCGTAGCCGGCCTGCGCTGCCGGCACCCACTCGAGCAGGTGCCGCCGGCTGACATAAAGCCGCCAGAGCGTGCGCAGCACTGCATCCGTGATGTAGGCGGCGCGGTGGGCCAGAGCCGCGATCGCGAGCACCAGCTGGAGCGCCGCGAGCCGCGCATCTCCGGCCGTGGCGCGCAGGTGACTGCGCTTCGAGAATCCGCTGCGCCGCGGGATCAGCCCGTCGATCACGGGCACGAGGGCCGGAAAAGCGAGTGCCGCCAGAACCAGGTTCGTCCACAGCACCGTCGGGACGTGCGGCAGCGTCCAGCTCACGACCATCAGCAGAAACGAGAACGGCCCCATGAGACTGCGGCGTAGGTTGTCCAACATCTTCCAGCGGCCCTGTACGGGTATGCGCGATCGGTTCACGCTCCGGGGGCCGCGGCCGAGAATCCAGGGGAGCAGCTGCCAGTCGCCCCGTATCCATCGCTGGGTGCGCTGGGCGGCCACCTCGTAGTTGGCGGGGAACTCCTCGAACAGGTCGATGTCGGTCGCGAGACCGGAACGGGCGAACAACCCCTCGAACAGGTCGTGACTCAGCAGCGCATTCTCCGGTACTCGCCCCGCGAGCGCCGCCTCGAACGCGTCGACGTCGTAGATCCCCTTACCCGTGTAGGAGCCTTCGCCGAAAAGGTCCTGATAGACGTCGGAGACCGCGGCCGCGTAGGGGTCAACTCCCCCGGGGCCCGATACGATGCGCTGATAGGTGGTGCTCTTCGGGCCCGTCGGCAGGGACGCCGTGACCCGCGGCTGGAGGATCCCGTACCCCTCGACCACCCGGCCCAGCGCGGGGTCGAAGCGCGGCCGATTGAGCGGGTGGGCCATGGTCCCGACGAGCTCGTAGGCGACCCGTCCGGGGAGTCGCGTGTCGGCGTCCAAGGTGATGACGTACCGGACGCCATCCGGCACGGTGGGCGGTCTGCCGTTGACCGGAATGAACGAGGTGTCGGTCGCGCCGCGCAGCAGCCGGTTCAACTCGTGCAGCTTGCCGCGCTTGCGTTCCCAGCCCATCCACTTGCCTTCCGCCTCGTTCCAGAGACGCCGACGGTGCAGCAGAAGGAATCGTCCCCCTCCCTCCGTCGGACGGCCGTATCGCTCGTTGAGGTCCGCGATGCCCTCGGCCAGCTCCTGAAGGAGCTCCTGGTCACCAGACACGTGCTCGTGGTCTGCGTCTTTCCAGTCCGTCAGGACGGCGAAATGGAGATGACCCTCGGGATTCGCCAGGTAGTGCACCTGGAGGCGCTCGATCATCTCTTCGATGCCCTCGTGGTCGGAGAGCAGACACGGAACCACGACTATGGTCCGCAGCTCGGCGGGCACACCACGGGTGAGATCGAGCTTGCTGAGCCGCCGCGGGGGAACGATCATCGCGACCAAGCGGTGGACGGCCGCCACCGCGATGTCGGAGGCGGGCACGAAGGCGAGGACCGCCAGGAGTACCAGGTTTGGCAGGCCGACTCCCGCCCTCCAGCTCAGCAACAGAGGCATGGTCAGCAGGACAGCAGTCAGCAAGGCGATCAGTCCGAAGTAGCCGGAGGTGGCGCGTTTGCGCCACGCGCGGCGAATCCGGAACCGCGGCAGGGGCCGATAGTCCAGCCGCTCCTCGAACGCCCACCTGCCGCCCGCCACCAGGTAGTATCCCGGGTCCTCCTCGCGGCGCTCGAGAACGGCCTGCGGTGCCGGCGGTGCGTCCGATGGCGTCGTCGCCGCCTCGGAGCCGGTCCGCGAGGACGCACGCTCACCCTCACGCTGGGACGCTTCGGCCAACGCCACAGCCTCGCGCGCTACCTCCAGCTCGGACCACTGGGAGCCCCGGGACAGCTCCTCGACAGCCTCCCGATACTTGTCGCGGGTGGCGAAGTCCATGGCAGCAAACCCGGGGACCGTGCGGAAGGTCTCGTCCACGAGGCTCACGCTCTCGAAGAACTCCGCCCAGCTGATGGACGACATCCACCGCATGCTCGTGATGATGTTGCGGACCGTGATATTCGCCGCGGCCTGGGCCTGATGGACCTGGGTCACGATCTCACCGGGCGAGGTCCCCTGGGCGGCCAGGGTCTCGTTCAGCCATTCGAGGGCCGGCGCCACCGAGAGCGGCTGGTCACGGAGTCGCTGCAGCAGTTGCACGGCGAACGCGCTGGCCAGCCGGGTGGCGCCCGGTTCCCCCAGCACTTCCTCGGCTCGCTCCACAGCGCGACCGCCCAGGCCCAGCAAACGATCCGCCAGCTGGTCGGCGCTCGCCCTTCCCCTGCGGGCACGGATGACCAGCTTCGTCAGCCGTCGCAGGTTCTCCACGAGAGCGACCCGAAGGTGGATCGCAATCGCCCAGGTTTCACCGATGTTGAGCGGCTGGATGCGCTGGTAGGCGCGCACGAAAGCGGTGAGCGTCTCCAGCTCGAATCGGCTGTCGGTATGCGCGACGTAGGCCCACGCCAAGCCGTAGACGCGCGGGTAACCACCGAGGTGGTAGCCCTCGGCGATCTTGGGCAGGAGCTTGTAGAAGCTGAACGGGAGGTGATCCCGGATCTCCCGGATCTGCTCGTCCACGACGTGGAAGTTGTCGAGCAGCCACTCCTCGGCCTGCGTGGTGTGCTGCTTTCGTCGCACCGCCCCGACGATGTCGCGGTATCCGGCGAGAAGAACCCTGCCGTTCTCTTGCACCCGCGGCAGGAGCCGGCGGCCTCGGTCGCGCGCAGGGGCGGTTGGTTGGGCCGCGGCCAGGCTTTCTCCATGCTGCTCGAGCCGCTCGATGCCGAACACCTCTGCGCGAATCGGCTCATCCACCCGCGGGAGAGCTGCGACCCTGGCGTCGATTACGCTCACGCCGCGCTACACGCCGAAGCCTGCGGAGACGAGCAGGCGGTAGGACGCCCTCGATCCATCTGGAAGCGCCGATGGGAGCGGTGAGTAGAGACTACCCGGGCGTACGAGCGATCAAGCGTCGGCACAGACGGCGCTAGTCTACAACGGGCTGGAGCCCTCTACGGCGCCTCGGGCTGAGAGGCCTCCGGAAGGGCAGCTTGATCGACCCTACTTGTACCCTACTCGCCTGCCCAGGCAACCGGGGCCCCAAGGGAAACACCCTGACCGACTCGGCGTCAGAAACTCAACTGGTGGAGCCGATCGGGATCGAACCGACGACCTCTTGAATGCCATTCAAGCGCTCTCCCAACTGAGCTACGGCCCCAGGAATGCCCGCGAACGCGGGAGCGAGAGTCTAGCCCCGGGTGTTGAAGGGTGTCAACAAGGATGGCGAGGCGGCGTCCGACCGCTACAGGTCTTGGTGGTCAGCCGCCAGAGCGCCGCTGCCATTCGCGCCCGCGCCGTTGCTCTCGATCCGCTCGAGCAGAACGGCCTTGAGCTTTTCGATGCCCTCGCCGGTCGCGGCGGAGACCGCCAGCGCCTCGTTGGCGGTACCGAAACCGCCGTCGCACAGGTCGATCTTGTTGAAGACCGGCAGGACGCGGCTCATGTCGACCCCGAGCTCCTCGAGGACTTCGTCGCCCACGTCCATCTGATCGCGCCATCTCGGGTGGCTTCGGTCAACGACATGAAGAACCAGATCCGCCTGATTGATCTCCTCGAGTGTGCTGCGAAATGACGCCACCAGGTGATGCGGCAACTTGCGAATGAAGCCGACGGTATCGACGAAGACGGCCGTCGCCGGGCCTCCGAGAGAGCCCTTGCGAAGCCTCGAGTCGAGAGTGGCGAACAGACGGTCTTCGGCCCGAACGCCGGCGCGGGTAAAGCGATTGAAGAGGGTCGACTTGCCGGCATTGGTGTAGCCGACGAAAGCGACGATCGGCACTCCCCGCCGCCCGCGTCGATGGAGCTCGCGCGTTCGCTCGATCTTGAACAGCTCCTTCTTCAACTGCTTGATACGCGTGCGCAGCATGCGCCGGTCGGCCTCGAGCTGGGTCTCGCCCTCACCACCTCGAACTCCTATACCGCCGGCCTGGCGAGACAAGTGGGTCCAGCGGCGCGTCAGTCGCGGTAACTGGTACTCGAGCTGCGCCAGCTCGACCTGGGTACGGGCTTCGCGAGTGCGCGCCTGACGGACGAAAAGGTCCAGGATCAAGGCACTGCGATCGATCACCGCGCACTTGATGGTCTCTTCCAGGTTCTTGACCTGATTCGGCGAGAGATCGTCGTCGAAGATCACCACGTCCGCGCCGAGCTCGTCGGCCGCGCGCGCGATCTCGCTGACTTTGCCGCGTCCGACCAGAGTTCTCGCGTCGGGCGCGCGCCGGCTCTGCAGGCTTCTTCCCACCACTTCCATGCCCGTGCTCCGGGCAAGCTCGGCCAGCTCGTCGAGATTCTCCTCGACGACGAAGCCGGGCTGCGCCGGTAGCGCGAGCCCCATGAGGAAGGCACGCGACGCGGGCCGTTCGGATCGCTCTATCAAACTGCTATCTGAAAAGGAGGCCGCACCTAGAAATGAATCGCGACACCGGCGTGCCCCATCACCAAGGTATCGACGCTGTCGAGATTGGTCAAATGGCCGGAGAGCTCGAGCAGGAAACCGAAGCGACTCGTGAGCACGAACTCTCCGCTGATCCCCAGGGCCAGGCCGACCGACTCCTCGGTGAAGCCCTGGCCCAGAGGCAGGACGCCATCCAAGCTGTAGAGGCCGAGGCCTATGAAAAGGCCCGATTCGTAGAAGGTCTCGGTGAACCTGTATTCACCGACGACGGTGGCGTAGTCGAGCGAGGTATCGATCGAGCCGCCGATCAATCCGCCGCCGAGGTCGAGCTCGCCGACTCGCAGCCCGACCAGCAGTTGGTCCTCGGGTTGCACCGAAAAGCCGAGCTGGTAGGTCGAATTCGAAAGTCCGGCCTCGTCCTCGTCCATCGAGCCGCCGACGCCGGCCCAGAGATTGAAGCTGTAGACGGAGCTCTCGGCCGCCGCGGTGGCCGGCAGCGCCAGGACCAAGAGAACGAAGACAAGGATGAAGGCGGATCTGGCTCGACTCAAGTGGTTTCTCCCAACCGTCGCTTACGGTGAAGGTCCGTGGCCCGTCTAGCGGATCGAGGGCCGAGCGCGAGTATACCGGCTCGAATCGCGTCTTTGACGTTGAGCATGACTACAAGCGAGACACTTGCCGTGGTCGCCCAGCGCCTGGGAAACCGCCTCATGGATGTTCTCGTTCCCTGCCGGTGCCTGCACTGCCACGACACGGAACCGGGCGCCATGCCCCTGGGGCTGTGCACCGGTTGCAGGGGGCGACTCGAGCCGCTCCCCTCACCGAGCCGGGGGGCCTGCGATCTCTGCGGCCGGGTGCTTCATGTTCCCAAGGCGAGCACGACGTTGCGTTGTGTTCCGTGCATGACCAGGCGCTCGCCGCTCGATCGCCTGTACTGCGCCTGGCGCTACGAAGAGCCTCTGAACGCCGTGATCCAAGGTCTGAAGTTTCACGACCTCTCGTACCTGGGCAGGCACCTCGCCCGGGAGCTGGACGCCATCTTGCCCCGGGACCTAAAGGTGGACGCGGTCGTGCCGTTGCCGCTTCACTGGCGTCGGGCGTGGACTCGTGGCTACAACCAGGCCGCCGAAATCGCCCGACCGCTGGCCCGCCACCGGGGCTGGCTCTTAGAAGAGATGCTGGTCCGGCGACGCGCGACGCAGCCTCAATCCGGCCTCGACCGGGCCGGTCGCAAGCACAATCTGCGCCGTGCCTTCGTCGCCCGGCGCCGTCGCCGGCGCTTCCGCGGGAGCGGAAAACGCCTTCTACTGGTTGACGATGTCTACACGACCGGGGCCACCCTCGAGGCCGCGGCACGGGTTCTTCGAGCCGAGGGCGCCCGTTGGGTGGGAGCCGCGGTGGCCTGCCGCACGCCGGACTCTAAACATTAACAACAAACGTCGGTTAACATCTTTGACGATGGGAGCCGACCTCCCTATACTTCAGAGTCGTATAGCTAGCTATGCCTAGGAAGACCCAGACACTCTTGTTCGCGCTCGTGCTGATCTTCGCGAGTTTTGGTGTCACAGGCGTCGCGGACGTTGCGCGGGCCGACGGCGGCGCGCTCGCGGGGCGCGTCGAGACTTCGGCGTCGCCTCTGTCGACGGTTCGGGTCTATGCCTACGCGCTTGCCGACTTGAGCCTGCGCAAGGAAATCACCGATCGCTCGGGAGTGTTCCTGTTCCACGACCTGCCTGCCGGTTTGTACAAGATCGTGGCCTTCAAGCGCGGCTTCGTACCGGCGGTCGTGATGTTGAGCCGAGCTTCGCAGGACGCGGTGCAGTTTCTCGAGGTTCAGCTCAACCAGCCGCCCGCCTATAGCGAAAGCGCGGCGGCCTCGTTCTGGGAAATACGCGAGTCGATTCCCACCGACGTGCTTCGTGACATCGAGCTGCCGGTCGTCCCGGTCTTCGCGGTCGATGACGACTCGTCCTCATACGATGAGACCGTTCCGAGCGCCGGCTTTCAAACGCAGATGCGCGCTACCACCGGCGTGCACGAGGGCGTCGATGTCGGGGAAGCACAAGTCAGCGGCGCCGAGTTCGACGTAACCGGTCAGGTCAACGATGTGCGGATCGATCTCAAGGGCGGCTACACGACGCTGGCCGGTGACACGCTCGACCAGCGCAGCCCGGAAGGCTCGACCCAGGCCCTGAGCCTTCGAGTCGCCAACTCGAAGCGCTCCACGGTCGGCTTCAGCACCACCAGCAGCCACCTCGCCGGTCCGGCCGATTCGATCGGCGATGACGATTCCGTCAATCTGGAACGGCACCAGCTGAGCTGGACCCAGGCCCTGGGCCGTCGCGCCAGCTCGAGTCTGTCGGCCCAGTACATCGAGGAGAGCAACTTCTACAGCCAGGCTCACCTCACTCCCGAGGCCATCCCCGGAGCTTCCAGATCGTTCAAGCTCGAGGGGTCCTACGAGAACCAGATCACCGACCGCTCCAACTTCGAAGCGGGAGTCCGCTACCGCGAGCGCGACACCGAGTACCGCACCCCGGATGCCCATAACCTGTTGCCGCAGGAGACCGTCGAGCTCTTCGGTCGCGCGGGCTGGAAAGTCAAACCGGCCGTGGTCGTCCAGTACGGACTCTATTCGGCGCTTCGCGACGGAACGGTATCGCTCGCGCCCCAGGGCGGCGTCGTCTTGCAGCTCGGCGAAAACTGGCAGGCGTCCACGCTCGCCAGCCGTCGCATGAGCTCCGAAGGCGAGCTGTACCGACACGCCGACTTTCGGCCGGCCTACTATCGCGACGCGCGCGGCTGCAGCGAAGCCGAAGAGTACTGCTATGAGCTGTCGTTCTCACGCAGCTCGCGAGACGATCGGACCATCAAGGTCGGCGCGATTCACCGGAAGATCGGTGAGACCCAGCGCTTGTTCTTCGACTCGGACTTCTTCGACCGTTTCGACAGTCTCTACCTTGTCGACGGTGACCGGCTTCCCGAGGTCAAGGTCGAAGTCACCCACAGGATCTCCCCGAACGTTCTGACTCGAATCGAATCGAATCTCGGAGCCGGCGGCGGCGGCTTGATGCGCACCGCGGACGACTCCTTCGAGAACGAGGTCCGATACCTGGTGACCTCGGTGGATACACGCTTCGAAGAGACCGATACCGGCCTCTACTTCGCCTTCCATCGCCTGGAGCAAGAGCTGACGCCGCTGGCCGGCGCCCAGGTTGTCGGCTCCGAAGTGGCTCTCGAGCGCCTGCAGGTCGGCGTCAGTCAGGAGCTCGGCTTCCTGGATCGCCTCGCCTCCGATCTCGCCCTTCACCTCGACATGGAATTGAGTCGCGGTGGAACCTCACAAGAGCTCTTCGACGAGCTGCGCAAGCGGATCACCGGCGGCCTCGCGGTCACGTTCTAGGGCTCGCGCCGCGGCGCGCGGCCGATTCGGCAGCTCAAAAAGCTGAATCCAATAGGCCGCACATCGTCCACTTTTTTGGATAAAGTCTTGTAAGAGCCCTCTTTGGAAGGCTTTTCGGGCGATTCAAGGATCCGATTCGTGGCATGGTTCCTGCTGTCTAGCCTGTTTGTAAGGGGACCCTCGCGAGGCATCTGAGAGCGGTGAGAGATCAATCGTACGGCCGAACACTCGTGCTGGCAGTGAGCATCCTGCTCGCGGCCGTGGTCGTGGTCGGTGGTGCCACCAGCTCCTACCGGAAAATCGGCTCCTTTCAGCCCCTCGGTTTCGAGGCTCAGAGAGCGGCAGGCAACTGGCGGATCGTGACCGCGGATCCCGAGACCCCGCTCCTTGCCGGCGACGAGATCTTGCTGGTCAACGGCGACTCGTTCGCGCGCACAGCCGATCTCGAGCAAGCCCTTCGCCAACACGTCGAAAGCGAGCTCCTGATCCTGCGGGATGGCGAGATCCTCGATCTCGCCTACGTTCTGCCCGGTCTCGAAATCGACTTCGCCTATCTGGTGTTGGCCCTGATCGGCTGCGTTTACCTGCTGGTCGGCCTGTACACTTTGCTGCGCGACCAGCGCGCGCCGGCGATCGTGTTCTTCCTCTGGGCCGTCACGTCGGCCATCGTGTATCTGTTTTCGCCGGTCGGCCCCTTTGACCTCCTCGACAAGCTGCTCTACGTCGGCGAGGAGCTCGCGCGAGTCCTGCTGGCTCCGCTGACGCTGCATCTGTTCACGATCTTTCCGCAACCGATCGGACGCAGACAGAGCTCGAACTGGACGGTCACCTTCTTCTATCTTCCGGCCGCGTTCCTGATCCTGCTGCAGAGCGACCTGCTGATGGCGGGAGGGCGCTGGTTCTTCGGAGCCAACGCGGCCGCAGCGCTCGGTGTCCTCGACCGGTTGGAGCTGATTCACCTGGTCTTCTTCGGCCTGGCCGCGGCTGCGGTGATGGCCTGGCGGCTCTGGAGCACGACCCAGAGAGAGGCCCGGCGCCAAACCACCTGGCTCGCCATCGGGCTCCTCGGGGGTTACCTCCCCTTCACGCTCCTCTACGTGCTGCCGAGAACGCTGGGGGCCAGCTGGCCCGACGCGCTGGCGCCGGTCACGGTCCTCTTCCTCGCCATCGTGCCGATCACCTTCTGCTACGCGATACTGCGCTACCGGCTTTGGGACCTGGGCGTGCTGGTGCGCGACACGGCTTCGCTCGCATTGACGGTTCTCCTGGGTGTGGGCGGTTTCGCCCTCGCCAACCTCATGGTCAACCGGCTGGTCCCCGAGGACCTGGCCCTCGGACGCAACCTCTTGGTATTCGTTTCGGGATTGACCATCGCCGGTCTCATGGTGCCGACGCGTCGCGGCCTGGGGCAGTCGCTCGAGCGCCTGCAGTACCGGGGGCGGTTCGGACGCCGGCGAGCCCTCGCCGAGATCGGCAAGGAGCTTCTGAACGAGCGCGATCTCGACAAGCTCTGCCGGCGCCTCTGTGACGAGATCGAAAGCGGACTCGATATCAGCCCCAACAACGTACTCCTGCGCCGCGGCAATGTGCTGGTCGCATGGCGCGGCGAGGGCGGCCTCGAGACTCCCCTGCCGCTGAAGAGTTTCCCGCGCGACATCTGGAGCGCCGCGGTACATGGACTGCCGGCGATCGGCCTGGCCGATGAGAAGCCTTCGGAGCTCGAGCTCTTCGGTGCGGGCTACCGCTACGCGTTTCCGCTCACGGTCCGAGATCACGGCCTCGCTCTTTTCGTTTGCGGCTACAAGGCCGACGGGATCCCGCTCAACAGCGACGACGTCGATCTGGTTCGCAACGTCCTCAATCAGACGGCGCTCGCCATCGAGAACGCTCAGCTTCTCAAGCGGGTCCAATCCCAGCTCGACGAGATGGGCCGGCTTCAAAGGTTCAACGAAGAGGTGGTCGCCGCCTCGCCGGCCGGAATCGCGGTGCTCGACAAGTCGAATCGGATTCTCTCGGCCAACCGGGCGTTCGCCAGGCTCGCCGAACAGGGCCTCGACATCGTCCGCGGCAAGCCGTTGCTCGAGGTGCTCCCCATCGAGTCGCTGCCCAAGCCCGGAGAGGGCCTCCGCGAGATCAGCTATCGCTCGGCGACCGGCGAGGAGCGCTATGTCCAGGCCAGTATCGGGTCCCTTCCGGACCCGGAGCGATCAGGCAACCACGTGCTCGTGGTTCAAGACGTGAGCCAGCGGGTGGCGATGGAAACGGCGCTCAAGGAAAAGGATCGGCTCGCCTCCCTCGGAGTTCTCGCGGCCGGAGTGGCGCACGAAGTCAATACTCCCATCACCGGCATCTCGAGTTACGCCCAGATGCTACTGGCGGAGACCCCGGCAGATGATCCGCGCCGCCAGCTGCTCGAGAAGGTCGAGAAACAGACCTTCCGTGCGGCCAGAATCGTCAACAACCTGCTCAACTTCGCCCGCAAGCGGGACGGCGAGCGGCAGTCCAGCGACTTTGTGCCGCTGATCACCGAATGCCTCGACTTGCTCAAGGAGCGGATGGCCGACAAGGGAATCACTCTGGAATGGTCGCCGCCCGGGCCGATCGAGGTCCACATCAATGAGGGAGAGCTGCAGCAGGTGTTCACCAACCTGGTGATCAACGCCATCGACGCCATGCGCGAAGAGGGCGGTACGCTGAAGATCGACGCGGAGACCAGCGAGGATTGGGTTTGGATCGGCATCGAGGATACCGGCCATGGGATTCCGGCCGAGCAGCTCGACCAGATTTTCGAGCCGTTCTATTCGACCAAGATGGCCCAAGGAGGAACAGGGTTGGGCCTTTCGATTTCGCACGATCTGATCAAGCGACACGGAGGCGATATCCGTGTGATCAATCATCCGGGGGAAGGGTGCCGATTCGTGGTTGAGCTGCCGCTCGCCGAGTCGGCCCCGCGAACATGAAGATCCTCATCGTAGACGACGAAGAAGTCCTGCAAGACATCCTCACCTCGATGCTGAGCAAAGAGGGCTTCGCCACCCGGAGCGCTCGCACGGCCAAGGAGGCGAGGCAGATTCTCGCCGCCGAGGAGATCGACCTCGTACTACTCGACCTGATGCTTCCGGACGGTTCGGGTCTGGATCTCCTGAAAGAGGTGCGGGCGAAAGATCCGGAGCAGGTCATCATCGTGATCACCGCCTTCTCGTCGGTCGAGGGCGCGATCCAGGCCATGCGCGACGGCGCGTTCCACTACATCCCCAAGCCGTTCAAGAACGAGGAAGTGCTGCTGACCGTGCAACACGGCCTCGACCAGCGCAGGCTGGCGCAAGAAAACAAAACGCTCCGGGCTCAGCTTCGGCAGCGCTACGGATTCGACAACATCATCGGCAAGTCGAAGCCGATGGAACAGGTGTTCGAGTTGATTCAGCTGGCCGCGCCGGCCAAGAGCAACATTCTGGTCCTGGGCGAGAGCGGCACCGGCAAGGAGCTCGTAGCCAAGGCGATCCACCACAACTCGAGAAGGTCTCAGGGTCCATTCGTAACCGTCAACTCGGGCTCGATGCCCCCGGACCTGCTCGAGAGCACTCTGTTTGGACATGTCAAAGGCGCTTTTACCGGGGCCCACTCGAACAAGAAAGGTCTGTTCGAGTTGGCCGACAAAGGCTCCATCTTCTTCGACGAAATCGGCAACATCCCTCCCGACACCCAGTCCAAGCTGCTTCGCGTCATTCAGGAAAAAGAGTTCATGCGTCTGGGCGGCGTCGAGACCCTCACCGCCGACGTGCGCATCATCGCCGCCACCAACGCGGATCTGGAAGCGGCGGTTCGGGACGGCGCTTTCAGGGAGGACCTCTATTACCGGCTGAACGTGATAACGATCAACCTGCCTCCCCTGCGAGAGCGCACCGAAGACGTACCGTTGCTGATTCGTCACTTCCTCGGCGTCTACGCGAAGGAGAACGACAAGCCGGTCGCGACCATCGATCCCGGCGCCATGGAGACCCTGCTCGACTACTCCTGGCCCGGCAACGTGCGCGAGCTGCAGAACGTGATCGAGCGCGCGGTGGTGCTCTCGACCAGCGAGACGCTCGACAGCTCGGCCTTGCCTCCGAGCGTGACGCGCAAGTACGGCATCTCGGCGCCGCCGGCGACGCTGCCCGACGGCGGTATCTCGCTCAAGGAGGCCATCTCCTCGTACGAACGTCAACTCATCATCAAGGCGCTCCAGGCCTCCGGTGGAGTGCAGAAGCGAGCCGCCGAGCTCTTGAGCGTCAAACCGACGACCCTCCACGAGATGATGAAACGGCTCAACGTCTCGATCGACGGCCTGGCGCTGCAGTAACCTTGATTAATAGCATTCTGCCCTTCTGCGCAGCGGCTCTGCTGGTGTGCGCGACGAATGCCCGAGCGGTGGAGCTGCTGGCACCGCTGAGTGACGGCAGTCAGGTCGATCTGCCTGCGCTCGACGCGTCGGTTCCGTCACCGGCCGAATTCCTCGGCTACCCCCTCGGTCACCGCTTCACCCACCACGAAGAGATCGTCCACTACCTGGACCATCTGGCCGCCCGTTCGGATCGCGTCACCGTCTGGCAGTACGGATCGACCTACGAAGGGCGCCCGCTCAAGCTTGCGGCGATCTCGAGCCCCGAGAATCTGGACAGGCTGCAGGCGATCCGGACCAACCTCGAGAAGCTTACCGGGAGCGCTCCTCTGAGCTCGACGGAGCTCGCAAAGGCCGTCGAATCGACACCGCTCGCGGTCTGGCTCGCCTATGGCATTCACGGCAACGAGCCCTCTTCGGCCGAAGCGGCGATGGCCGCCGCCTGGGTCTTCGCCGCCGCGCAAGAGGACTGGTCCACCCTTCTGAACCACGCCGTCATCCTGATCGACCCTCTCGGCAACCCGGACGGGCGCGAGCGCTATGTCCACTTCTTCGAAACCCAAAGGGGCCGCGAGCCG
This sequence comes from bacterium, assembly GCA_024224155.1. Classification (NCBI taxonomy): domain Bacteria; species bacterium. The sequence continues at coordinate 158,399 of JAAENP010000154.1, read as the reverse complement.
GACCCCCTACCCACATCGGCCGAGCATGTCGAAGATTGGCCCGGCGGCCGCCAGAACCACTACCTGGTCGATCTCAACCGCGACTGGGCCTGGATGACCCAGAAGGAAACCCAAGACCGGATTCAGGCCTACCGGCTCTGGGATCCGCAGGTCTACGTCGACTTCCACGAGATGAGCCCGCGCTCGACCTACTTCTTTCCGCCGGCGGCCGAGCCCATTCATCCTTCCATCAACCCGAGGGCCCTGTACTGGCTGGAGAGATTCGGCCGCGCCAACGCCGCGGCTTTCGACAGCCGTGGCTGGGTCTACTATGTCGGTGAGAGGTTCGACCTCTTCTACCCGGGCTACGGCGACTCCTACCCCAGCCTTCGGGGTGCGATCGGCATGACCTACGAAATGGCGGGCCATGGCCGGGCGGGCCAGGCCTTCGAGCGCCCGGACGGCTCGCTACTCACGCTCGCGGACAGAATCGCCCGGCACCTCACAACCTCGATCGCGACCGCGCGAACGGCGATCGAGAGCCGCACCGAGCTCCTTGCGGACTTCGCCACGGCGCGCCGGCAGAGCCTCGACGCAAGTCCGATGACCTACCTGTGGCCAGCCGACCAGCAGGAAGCGAGGGCGGCGGCGAAGCTCCTGGCCAGCCACGGCGTCGAGATCGGCGTGCTCGAAGAGGAAACCGCGCTGCGCGCCCGCCGCCTGTCGGCGGGCGAGACCGAAAGCAAGGTCTTTCCGGCCGGCACCTTCGCCGTGCCGACGCGGCAGCCGCTCGGGAATCTGGTCCGGACGCTGATTGATCTCGACGCGTCGATGCCCCAGTCGTTCCTCGAAGAGCAGAGGCGGCGCGTCGAGCAAAACCGGTCGGCGGAGTTCTACGACATCACGGCCTGGTCGCTGCCTCTCGCCTACAACCTCGAGACCTGGGTCTCGGCCGGCACCGTCGCCGGACTGAAGCCGCTGGGCAAGGCAGCTACGGGAGTCCAGGGTGAGGGCGAGCTCGGATTTCTCGCGCGACCGCAGGGGCTCACCGGTTACAGACTGGTCAGTCGTCTCCAAGCGGAAAGCATCGCGTTCCGCGTCGCGCTCAACGACTTCGAGCTCGGGGGCGAGCTCTACCCCAGTGGCACGATCTTCATCCCAAAACGGGGCAATCCTGGCTCGCTCGAAGCGAGCTTGGCCGAATGGACGCAGGCCATCGGGGTCGCCGTTCAGCGAGCGGGCTCCGGGTACGCGGAAAAGGGCTCTTCCCTGGGTTCGGATACCGTGGTCGGCGTTCGGCCGCCTCGAATCGGGCTGGTCGGTGGACAGGGCGTCAGCCCGACCTCGTTCGGCTTCTTGTGGCACCTCCTCGACCAGCAAGTCCAGGCGCCTCACCATCGACTCAAGCTCGAGACCCTGTCTCGGGTCGAGCTGGGAGAGTTCGACGTGCTGGTCCTGCCAAGTGGAAAGCTCAGCGACGCCATCCCGGACGGGGTTGCCGAGAAGATCGAGAGTTGGGTCCGGGACGGCGGACTTCTGGTCGCCGTTGGGCGAGCCGCCGATTGGCTGCGCGAGCGCGAGTTGAGCGAGATCAAAGCCTGGCAGCCACCCAAGCCGAGCGAGAAGGAGAACGCGGTCACGGAACTGACGCCTTCGAACCGGGAGCTCCACACTCCCGGCGCCGCCCTGGCGACGCGGATCGAACGGCCGCATCCGCTCACCGTGGGCATCGACGGATCGCCCGCCGCGCTCTACAACGACCGGAGGGTCCTGCTTGCGACCGGTAATCCACGACGCGACGTCGTGACCGCCGCCGTGACGGATCCGGTCGTCGCCGGTTTCGCCTGGCCGGAAGCCGAGACCCGGCTGAGCAAGTCCCTCCTGGTGGGCCTCGAGCCCAAGGGCCGAGGCGCGATCGTCATCTTCTCCCAGGACCCGAGTTTCAGGCTCTTCTGGCGGGGCACCGCACCGCTGTTTCTCAACACGGTGCTCTACGGGCCCAGCTTGCTCGAGCACGGGCATCTTCGGTAACCGGCACCGGCAGGGCTGTGGGCCGAGACGACTTGCGCGGCGGTGCGAAATGAACTACCATCTCGGGCTCTCGAAGCGCCGGGAATATCCATCCCGATCCCGACGTTTTCCACCTCGAACGGCAATCTAGGCGAGGAATCCCCATGAAGAATGACCTTCATCCCGAACTCCACCGCATTACGGTGACTTGCGCCTGCGGGAATTCCTTCGAGACTCATTCGACGGTCCCCGAGCTGAGGCTCGAGATCTGCAGCGCCTGCCATCCGTTCTTCACCGGCAAGCAGAAGCTGGTCGACTCGGCCGGTCGCGTCGAGCGTTTCCAACGCCGCTACGGCCTGCAGTCCTCTTCTTAGCCGCTTCCCGAGACGTTCGCGGCGGCGCCCGCTAGGCGCCGGAACGGAGAAGTGCGCCCGCATTGGAAGCGTTTGACTGCTTTGAGATACTGAGACCCTGAGAGACGGCCATGCTGGAACAACTGGAAGCCATCGAAGCCCAACACTCGGAGCTCGCCGAGAAACTGGCCAGCCCGGAGCTGCTGGCCGATCCCAAGGCCTACGGGGAGACGAGCAAGAAGCTGGCCGAGCTTGCGACGATCGTCGAGCTGCTGGGCGAGTTCCGCAAGCTCCGCGGCCAGGCCGAAGAGACTCGCGAGCTCCTCGCCTCGCTCAACAAGGACGACGAGCTCTACGCAATGGCCTTCGAGGAGCAGGAGAAACTCGCCAGCCAGCTCGCCGCACTCGAAGAGCGGTTGACGCTCGAGCTCGTCCGCAAGGATCCGAACGACGAGCGCAACGTGGTTCTGGAGATACGCGCCGGCACCGGCGGCGACGAAGCTTCCCTCTTCGCCGCCGAGCTCTTTCGGATGTACAGTCGCTTTGCCGAGAATCAGAAGTGGCGCGTAGAGATCATCGATCTCTCCGAATCCGGCATTCGCGGAATCAAGGAGGTCTCGGCAATCGTCGAAGGCCGAGGCGCCTACAGCAGGCTCAAGTACGAGGCCGGCGTGCACCGGGTTCAGCGCGTGCCCGAAACCGAGGCTTCGGGCCGGATTCACACCTCGGCGGTCACCGTCGCGGTGCTGCCCGAGGCCGAGGACGTCGAGATCCAGATCGACGAGAAGGACCTCCGCATCGACCGTTTCTGCTCATCCGGCCCCGGAGGCCAGGGCGTCAACACGACCTACTCGGCCGTGCGGATCACCCACGAGCCGACCGGACTCGTGGTGAGCTGCCAGGATGAACGCAGCCAGATCAAGAACCGGGCCAAAGCGATGCGCGTTCTGAAATCGAGGCTGCTCGAGATCGAGCGCGAGAAGGCCGACTCGGAGCTCACCGCCGAGCGCCGCAAGATGGTCGGCTCGGGCGACCGATCCGAGAAGATCCGGACCTACAACTTTCCCCAGAACCGGATCACCGATCACCGGATCGGACTGACGCTGCACAAGCTGCCGGCGGTCCTGGAGGGCGAGCTCGACGCTCTGATCGACCCCTTGACCACGCACTTTCAGGCGGTCCAGATGCGCGAAGCCGCCGAGGCGCGGAGCTGAGAAAGCGACCTCGTCGTTTCTCCCCTACTGAGTCCCCCGCCATGCGTTCGTGACAAGCCGGCTGGGCAGGCACCCGGACCAGGGGGCTCGCCGCAAGCGCTCGAGAGATCGAATCGGAGGTCGCTGACGGTTTGCGCGCAGCGGCGCGCAGGCGAGAGCCCGCCCCCTCGCAGTCCTCCCAGCTCGAGCCGGCCCCTGGACGGGTGCACTGCCCAGTCGGCTTCGTAGCGCAAAACCAAGGAAAGCTCTCTAGCCGTCGCCCTCCAAGACACTCCTGAGCGTCGCGCCTTCACCGGGCACCGGCTCACCTTCGAAAACAACGTCGATGGCGTAGGCCTCGCCGCTATCAAAGGCGGCGCCGAGCCAGCTGGCGACGAACTCTTCGACCTGCCGGCGCGCCGTCTCCCGCACCAGACCGATCTGCCGTCGGGCCCGTTCGCGCGACAGCTGGGTCAGGCCCGACTGCAGCGCAGTGATGGCCGCATCCTCGTCGCGCAGGATACTGGCAGCTCGGACGTCGTACTCGAGCCGAGAGACATCCAGCGCCGGCGTGTTGAACTCGAGGCGCGGTGCCCTGACCCTCAGCCGATTGTCCTCGAGCTCGAAGAGCCAGTCGTCCGAGAGATCCAGGTAGTAGACGTACTCGACCGGAACTCGGGCCTCGACGACCACATCCGGAAGCTGGAGGGTGCCCCACAGGACGCTGCTCGACTCGGTGCGAGTGTAGATCTCGACCTGGCTGAGCTCGGCGACCTGCAGCTTGTTGCCTCCCGAGAGCTCGGTCGCGTGATTGACGAAGGCCGTCTCGACTTTCCCCTGATGAAATGCGGCCGCCAGGTCACGGAGATCGTCCGCGACCTCTCGGCCGGCTTCGACCACTCGCCCCGGCAGGCTGAGCAACGAATGGACGAAGTAGACGCCGGCCAACAGAGCGACCACCGCCACCACCGCGAGCGCCGTCGCCCATACCCTGCCGGCTTCCGAAGACTCCGTCATTGACGCAGTCTACGTCGAGATCATCCGCTGAAAGAGGCTCCCACCGAGAGGTCCCCGATAGCCCCCTACGATCGGGTGGGAGGCACTCCTGCCTTCGCGGGCGTTGTACCATAGTCTAGATATCCACAGGATGATCCATGAGGAGAAGTTCTCCTCGGAACACGGAGGGGCCATGAAACGAATCTCACCAGTCATTCTGACGGTGGCTGCAATCGTCACCGCCATATCGACACTTCCGGCGCTGGGCGAACAGGAAGTCGAGAACAAGGGATTCATGGCGGCGAAGGGTCGCGTGACCTTCAATAGATACTGTGCCAGCTGCCATGGCGAGAAAGCCGATGGGACCGGGCCGGTTGCGCGAATGCTGAAGGTTGCGCCCAAAGACCTGCGCATGCTGACGATCGAGAACGACGGCGAGTACCCCGGCGAGGAATTGGCAGAGTACGTCGACGGCCGCAAGGAAGTGCGGGCGCACGGCAGCCGCGACATGCCGGTGTGGGGAGAAGTTTTTCAGACCTCGCTCGTGGCGAGTCCGGCCTCACCCGACGAGGCCGGTGAGGACCGCGCGGCCCGCAAGATTCGCGAGCTCGTGCTCTACGTAGAGACGATCCAGCAGGCTCCGAAAGAGGAAGAGGCCGAGGACCGCTAGCCGGATCGCTGCACGAACCTCTCGGGCCGGCGCGGCCCTGAATCCGGGACCGGAATACCGTGCCGCCCCCTCCCGTGGGCACAGGTGCCACGGTAGACTTCCCAGGTGATGATCGGCGCGCTCGTTGAAAGGGGCCGCAAGCGACTCGCGGAAGCTCCCTTCGAAGTTTCCCGGCGCGAAGCCTATCTTCTTCTCGGGCACGTCCTCGACCTGACCGAGGCGCAAATCCTGGCTCGCTGGGAGGACGACGTGAACACCGAGGCCGAGGAGGCGTTTCGTGACCTCCTCGACCGCAGGCTACGCGGCGAGCCCGTCGCCTACCTACTCGGCCGGCGCGAGTTCTACGGCCGCACCTTCCGCGTCGACTCACGTGTTCTGATCCCCAGGCCCGAGACCGAGCATCTGATCGAGACCGCGCTGGCGCTACCGCTGGGCGCAAGACCGAGGATTCTGGATCTGGGCACCGGATCGGGCTGTATCGCGATTACCTTGGCGCTCGAGCTCGCCGGCTCGTCGGTCACGGCCGTCGACGCGTCGGTCGCCGCTCTGGTCCTGGCCGCCAGGAACGCCCAAGACCTGGGAGCTTCGAGCGTCCGGCCGATGGCGGCGGATCTGGCCGGCTCGACGGCTTTGGATGACTTCGATCTCGTGGTCTCGAATCCGCCCTACGTCGGGCGCGAGGAGGCGGCAGCGATGTCCATCGAAGTGCGTGGCTTCGAACCCCACCAGGCGCTGTTTCCTTCGGGCGACGCCGACTCCTTGATTCGCAGACTGGCCACGGAGCTCGCCGGATTGCCCTCCGGGGCATTTCTCCTGTTCGAGATCGGCCATCTTCAGAGCCGGCGAGCCGAGAAGATTCTCGACGCCTCGGCCTTTGTGCTGGAGCGCATCGTCGACGACTACCAGGGAATCCCGCGCGTGGTGGTCGCGCGCCGGGAATAGAGGTGGACAAGCTTCGCATCGTGGGGCCATGCCGGCTCGAGGGCGAGATCCAGGCCGCCGGCGCCAAGAACGCCGCGCTGCCGGCGCTGGCCGCGAGCCTGCTCACCGAGGAGACGGTCGCCCTCTCCCGCGTCCCTGGAGTGCAGGATCTGCGAACCATGCGCAAGCTCCTCGAGCATCTGGGCGTCGAAAGCTCGCTCTCGGAGGGAGTGCTCGAGCTGCGTCACGTGGTTCCTTCCGAGCTCGACGACGCGCCCTACGATCTGGTCAAGACAATGCGCGCCAGTGTTCTGGTGCTCGGACCGCTGGTGGCCCGGCTGGGGCACGCTCGGGTTTCTCTCCCCGGTGGTTGCGCCATCGGTTCCCGCCCCATAGACCAACACTTAGCGGGCCTCGAAGCTCTCGGCGCCGAGATCACGCTCGATCATGGCTATGTCACCGCCCGCACTCGATCGAACCGATCGGGCGGCCCGGGACGACTGCGGGGCGCCCGAGTTCGTTTCAATTCGCCGACCGTCGGCGGAACCGAGAACCTACTGATGGCGGCGACCCTCGCCGAGGGCACCACGATCCTCGAGAACTGCGCCCAGGAGCCCGAGATCCGCGACTTGGGCCAGCTCCTCACCAAGATGGGAGCACAGATCTCGGGGGCCGGAGAGAGCACGATCGAAATCGAGGGCGTCGAGTCGCTTTCAGGCGCTCGACACACGATTCTCGCGGACCGCATCGAAGTCGGCACCTACTTGATCGGGGCCGCGATGACCGCGGGAAGAGTCTCGGTTCGAGACGCGATAGCTGCCGATCTGGCGCCGCTGCTAGAGCAACTGACGGAATGTGGCTGCGAGGTCGAGATCGGCGACCGTGCGGTAACGGTGGCCCGGACCGCGGAGCTCCGACCCCGAAACATCGTCACCGCCCCCCACCCCGGCTTCCCGACCGACCTGCAAGCCCAGTACCTGGCTTTGATGACCCAGGCCACGGGTCCCTCGACGGTCTGTGAGACCGTCTTCGAGAACCGCTTTCAGCACGTGCCGGAGCTTCGCCGAATGGGCGCCGAGATCGAAGTCGACGGTAATGTGGCGCGGATCAAGGGCCCGGTGCAGCTGACCGGCGCCAAGGTCATGGCGACCGACCTTCGGGCCTCGGCCTGCTTGGTCCTGGCGGCTCTCGCCGCCGAAGGTGAATCCGTAATCGACCGGATCTATCACCTCGATCGCGGCTACGAGCCAATGGAACTGAAATTGCACCTCCTCGGCACCGAGCGTCGCGTCGAACGAACCTCCTAGCACACGCACCCGGAGGAGCCATTCATGAGCCAGGACTGCATTTTTTGCCGGATCGCGTCTGGAGACATCCCCGCCAACAAGGTCTACGAAGACGATGCCATCGTCGCGTTCCACGACCTCGAGCCCCAGGCCCCGGTGCACGTTTTGCTCATCCCGCGCCGACACATCTCGACTCTGCTCGATACGTCCCCGGATGAATCGGAGCTGCTGGGATCGCTTCAGTCTCGCGCCGTCGAGATCGCGCGCGAGCTCGGTCTGGACGCCAAGGGCTTTCGCCTGGTCACGAACTGTCTCGCGGAGGCCGGCCAGTCAGTCTTCCACATTCACCTGCACCTTCTCGGCGGCCGTAAGTTCACCTGGCCCCCGGGCTGATTGGCTTCGAGCCGATGCTCTGGGCCGCGACTCTGCTCCTGCTGGCAACACCGGCGGACCTTCGTCTGCAGGTGGCCCAGTATCAGCTCGAAGGCCGACCACAGGCGGCGCTGGAAGTCATCGAGACCAGCATTTCAGAACGCGAAGCCGAAGTTCGCCCGCTCGGATTCGACTATCTGCACGGCCATCTCCTGGAGCTTCTGGGCCGAGATCGCGCGGCCCAGGATGCCTTTGCCCGGTCCCTGACCAGCGCAATGCCGCTGGCCCCCTACAGCCTGTTTCGACTCGCGCTGAACCAGGAAAAGCGCGGGCACCCGGAGGTGTCGGCCGGGCTCCTGGCTCGTCTGCTCGCGGCCAAGCCGCCGAAGCGACTCGTTCGACCGGCAGTTCAAATGCTGGCCGAGGCCATCGAGAACGGCGCCGATTGCCGTCTCCTCACCAACTCCGACCGCTGGCGGCTCGAGCAGAGACCGAACCGCAGAATCCAGGTCACCAAGGCCAATTGCGATCTCCTCGTGGGCCGCCGGCAGCCGGCTCTCGAGCGGCTCCAAGCAGTTCTCGAGCGCGCCATCGACGACGAGGCGGCCCGTCTGGCGGCCGATCGATTGAGTCAGCTCGTGGGAGGCAGCGTGGCCCCGGAGATCTCGCTCCTCCTGGGCCAGGCCTTCCACGCCCATCGTCGGTTCGACATGTCCGTCCCCTATCTGAGAGCCGGACTGGCGGGCCTGGAGGGTGAGGACCCCGACGCCAGATACGCCCTGGCGCGAAGTCATTTTTGGCGCGAGGAGTACCTGCTCGCCGCGAGCGAGTTCGGCAAGGTGGTGGCAAGCGCAACCAAGCTCGACACCAAGGCGCGCGCCCTCTACCAGCAGGGTCGATGCTATGAGCTCAGCGGCAACTGGGCCGCGGCGTCTTCGAGCTACCGTCGCGCGTACCTCGAGGAGACCGAGGGCAGATGGGCCGACGCCGCCCTTTTGTCGGCCCTGAGAATCGAGTGGCGCAGCGGCTCCGAGCAGCCGGCTCTCGAGCTCTACGAGGTCCTGGCTTCCAGGCGTAGCTGGGCGAGGATGTTCGAGACGGCCAGTGTCTATATGGCTAGTTCGGAGATCGTTCGCAAGCGGGCCGAGCGCGCCGGCGAATGGCTGCGCAGGGGCCGACGGGCGCGTCGAGAGCCGTCAACCGACACGATCTATTGGACGGCCCGGTTGGCGGAACTCGAAAGCGAATGGGATCGAGCCGCCGAGCTCTACCTCGAGATTCTGAGCGACAACCCCTATCACCCACTCGCGGTGGCCGCTCGAAAGCGGCTCGGCCGGCCGGAGCTCGGGCCCGCGTCCGACGCTCTGGCCCGGCGCATCGTCCAAGGCTCGAGCATGGCGGATCTCTCCGGCGCCATGCTTCTGCTGCCTGGCGACGATCGGTCCGCCGTGGACGCCCGCCGCCGATTGACCCAACGTCTTTCGTCGCGCAGCTCCGCACGCTCTTTTCTACAGGTGCAGCTGCGTGACGCCCCGGACTGGCCGATCTGGCAAGCGCGCCTGGAGCGACCCGAAGAGCTCTTGCTCGGCCTGGGTCTCTGGGACGAGGGCGAACCCGCCATCCTCAAGCACTTCAGGGTCGAGGAACCGGATCTGGCTCTGACAGCGGTTGGACTTCTGGAGCAATCCGGCAGCCTGCGCTCGGCTCTGCGAATCGCCGAGATCCTCTATCAGAGAGCCGTCGGCGAAGTTCCCATCGACCTCTTGCCCCCCAGCCTGCATCGCTCGGCGTTCCCACTCCACTATCGTGACTTGATCATGGAGCGCAGCAGGCAGTTCGACGCGGACCCCTTCCTGCTGGCCGCGATCGTGCGCGAAGAAAGCCGCTTCGACACTCAGGCGGTCTCGGCGGCAGCGGCCCGAGGCCTGGCTCAGTTCGTTCTTCCGACCGCCGAACGGCTCGGACACAAGATCGGCTTGAAAACCGTGACGGCCGAAGATCTGCACCGGCCGGAGATCGCTCTTACGCTCGGCGCCGCCTACCTGGCCGAGCTCGGCGAGCGCTTCGCCGACCAGCCGTACGCGGCGATTGCCGCCTACAACGCCGGCGAGAACCAAGCCACGCTATGGAGAAGCTACTGCTTTAGCCGCGAGCCCGAGGAGTACTTCTCCAAGGTCGGATTTGCGGAGACGCGCGGCTATCTGGCGAAGGTCCTCGAAAGCCGAGAGCACTACGCCCGGCTCTACGGTCCCTAGCCCGCTACTCCGAGGCGGTGCGCACCCCGATCACGACGTCGGCCGAGGCGGCGGCCGGGCGCTCGAAATAGTCTTCAATGTCGGCCTCGAGCCTCAACTCGGCGGTCCAGCGCTCGATCTCCTGATTCAGGCGCTGCTCGCGCAGCACGCTCCGGATCTCCTCGCGAACCTGGTTCAACTCGGGCAGCTTCTGCCCCGTGCGCTTCATCTCCGGTGTCAGGACCGAATCGTAGTACTCACGGATGTCATCGAGGCTGACGAAGACCCGGGGCCCGAGCCTCTCGTCCACGTAGGTGAGCACCATAACCTGACGAGCGACGATCTGACGGACGTCGTCGGTGCTCAGTCCCAGCTCGGCAAGGCGCTCTTCGAACGCGCGGGCGCTGGCGAAGGCGGACTCGAGCGACTCGACCGCCCGTTCCACCTCCGCGAGCGAGATTTCCGTAAACCCGAATCGATCGACCTCGTGGGCGCGCAGGCGCTCCTCCAACATCAGGTCGAGCACGCGTCTTCGAAACGCGTCCTCGGCCTCGTCTTCGAGCTGCGACACCAGCCCCAGTCCGATCGCTCGCTCCAGATCCGATGCCAGAATCGGATCCTCGTCCACGACCGCCACGATGCGATCGACGAGCTCGGCAGCGGTTGAGCCTTCGGCCGGGTTCTCCTCGGCCCTCAGGACCCCAGGCGAAGGCGCGTCGCCGACCGTCAGAACCGCCAAAACCATCATGCTCAAAGGCTTTTTCACGGGGCGCCATGCTAGCATGGCGCTTCTTCGACCCTCCGGCCCATCTCATCATGTCGACACAGATCACCGTCGGGATCGCTCAGATCGACGCCCGGCTGGGTGACGTGGAAGCCAACCTCGAGCGGCATCTGAGCTGGATCGAGCGCGCCTGCGAGTCGAAGGTCGATCTGCTGGTCTTCCCCGAGCTCTCGCTGACCGGATATCGCCTCTTGCATCTCACCGGGAGGGTCGCGGCCAGGCCCGCCGACTCGAAGGCCATTAGCAGGCTGCTGGCGGCGGCGGGCACCATGGGCCTGGTCGTCGGACTGGTCGAAGAGGACGACAAGGGCGTGCTCTACAACACCGCGCTGCTCCTGCGTGACGGCGAGATCGCCCACAGCCACCGCAAGCTCTATCTGCCGACCTATGGCATTTTTCAGGAGGGTCGGTTCTTCGGCCCGGGAGAGAACCTGTCGTCACCGGTCGACGGCCTCGGGCTCCTGGTCTGTGAAGATCTCTGGCATCCCCATCTCGCCCGAGGGCTGGCGCTCGCCGGAGCCAAGGTCCTGGTAGTCATATCGGCCGGACCGGGGCACCTCGGCTCCGGAGACATCCCCGAGAGCCAGGAATCCTGGGAGGCGCTGACTCGCGCCACCGCGCTCGTCAATACCTGCTGGGTCGTCTACTGCAACCGCGTCGGCTGGGAGGAGGGCTCCTTCTACAGCGGCGGCAGCCACGTGGTACGTCCCGGCGGCGAGATCGTCGGCCGTGCGCCGTTTCTGGATGAGCACCTCCTGGTGACCGAAATCGACACGCGGGAGGTCGATCGGCTGCGCTGGCGGTTGCCCCTGGTTCACGCCGAGCGTAGCGACATCGTGGGCCCGTCATGATTCGAAAGGAAGACGTTCTCGAACGCCTCCGGCTCAACCCCGAGCTCGCGACCCGAGTGTTGACCGGATTCATCAAGGATGCGGTCGAGACCTCCGGCTGCAACGGGGTCGTGGTCGGGCTCTCCGGCGGTGTCGACTCGGCTCTCTCGACCGCTCTGGCCACGCGCGCCCTGGGGCACGATCGGGTTCTGGCGCTACTTCTTCCCTACCGAACATCCTCGCCCGAGTCGACGAACGACGCCCAGGAGGTCGCAGCTCAGCTGGCGGTCGAGTCGCGAACGATCGACATCTCGCCCATGGTCGACGCCTATTTCGACAACACCGAGCCGGACGCGGACCCGGTTCGGCGAGGCAACAAGATGGCCCGCGAGCGTATGGGCATCCTCTTCGATCAAGCCAAGAAATGCGACGCTCTGGTTTTGGGCACCTCGAACAAGACCGAGATCCTGCTCGGCTACTCGACGATCTTCGGGGACAACGCCAGCTCGATCAATCCGCTCGGCGACCTCTACAAACAACAGGTCTGGCAACTTGCCGAGCACCTCGACCTGCCCAGACAGGTCGTCAGAAAGAAGCCCTCGGCGGATCTCTGGCCGGGTCAGACCGACGAAGGAGAGCTCGGCTTCGCCTACCGCACGGCGGACGAGGTGCTCTACCTGATGTTCGACCGCGGCCTGTCTCCGGAGGAAGTCGTGGAACGCGGCTACGACGCCGAGGCGGTCGCTAAGATCGAGCAGCTCGAGCGCAGTAATCGCTTCAAACGCCGCCTGATGCTGATCGCACGCCTCTCGAGCAGCGCCATCAATCTGGATCGCGAGATACCGCGCGATTGAGCGGTCGCCTGACAGTCGTCGCCACGCCGATCGGCAATCTCGAGGATCTGAGCTCGAGGGCACGGCAGGCGCTGGAGATGGCCGACTCGGTGGCCTGCGAGGATACCCGTCGGACCGGCCGGCTGCTGGCTCATCTCGGTTTGAAGAAGAATCTGATCTCGCTTCATGAACACAACGAGCGCGCTCGCCTGCCGAGCCTCCTCGAGAAGCTTGAGTCCGGCCGCCAAATCGCTCTGGTCAGCGATGCCGGCACTCCTCTGCTCTCGGATCCCGGCTATCTTCTGGTCCGAGAAGCGATCGCTCGAGGCGTCACCGTCGAGGCCGTACCCGGGCCGTCAGCCCTTCTTGCAGCACTGGTGGTCTCTGCCCTGCCTCCCCACCCCTTTACCTTCATCGGCTTCCCGCCACCCAAATCCGGCAAGCGGCGCACGTTCTTCGTGCGGTTTGCAGACCTCGGGCACACGGTGATCTTCTTCGAGTCGCCGCATCGCCTGCTGCCGAGTCTCGAAGACGCGCTCGCGGTTTTCGGCGACCGCCCGGCCGCGGTCCTGCGCGAGCTCACCAAGATGCACGAAGAGGCCCTGCGCGGCACCCTCGGTGCCCTCGTCGAGCAGCTCCGCGACAAGAAGCCCCGCGGCGAGTACGTGATCGTCATCGGGGGGCAGGGCTGAGTCGGCCGAACCAGCCATCGAACGGCGGTCGGTAGGCGAATCCACCAAGGGGCCGGCTCGGGCGTCGGGGACACGATTCCTTCGTGTCCCCTCCCGACTGGTTTTGCGACGGGAGCTCTGGTACTGGTTTCTGCAGCCCCAGCGCGTCGGCGCCGATTCGGCAGTGCAAACGGCCAGGGGCCGCCGGATCGCACAAGCCGAAAGGCTGAGCGCCGGCTAGGCCGAGACCGGCTCGGGTGCAAGGCGGAATCAGCCGCCGAGCGGGCTTTCGATCCAGCAGCCCCCAAGCACCCGCGTGCCGTCGTAGAAGACCGCGGCCTGGCCCGGGGCGACGCCGCGCTGGGGCTCGGAGAATTCGACCCGGGCGCCGCCGCCATCGCATCGGATCTTCGACACCATCCCGGCGTGCCGCGAGCGGATCTTGACCGTCGCCTCGACCTCGGAATCCGGCCGCCGGCCGATCCAGTGCAGGTCCCGGCCCACCAGGCCCGGCGCGAATAGCTCCTCGTTCGTGCCCACCACGACCCGATTCTCCTCGGGCAGGACATTCAACACATACGTCCTCTCGCCCGTGGCCACGCCCAGGCCCCGCCGCTGGCCAACCGTGTAGCGATAGTAGGGATCGCCGGCGCCGAGCACCGCGCCGCTTTGATCGACTACCTCCGCGGCAACTCCCAAGGTACCGGTCGCAAGCTGGCCGGCTTCGGATCGAGCCCGGACCTCCTCCTCGATGAACTCGCGGATGCCACCCGTCACGAAGCAGATCTCCATCGACTCGCCCTTCTCGGCCACGATGAGTCCCGCGGCGCGGGCCAGATCGCGGACCTCCTCTTTCGACTTGTCGCCGAGCGGGAAGCGCGAGGCGGCCAGCTGCTCCTGGGTCAACTCGAACAGATAGTAGCTCTGGTCCTTGTCCTCGTATCGGGCTCGATGCAGTTCCGGTCCTTCCCGCCCTTCGACAATCCGGGCGTAGTGCCCGGTCGCGATCCGATCGGCGCCCAGACTCCGCGCCTTCTCGAGGAACAGGTCGAACTTGATCCAGGTGTTGCAGCGCGTGCACGGGATCGGCGTCCGACCGGCCAGGTAGTCGTTCACAAAGGGATCGACGACGTGGCGCCGGAACTCCCCTTCCATCGACAGCGTGTAGTGCGGGATGCCGCATTGGTTGGCCACCCTGCGAGCGTCACCCAGATCCAGGGCGCCACAACAGCGGCCATGGGTGTTCTCCTGAGATCGATCCCATAGCAACATCGACAGCCCGACCGCGGCCTCGCCGCTCTGCGCGAGCATCCAGGCGGCCACCGAGGAGTCAAGACCCCCGCTCATCGCTACCGCGGTCAGGTCGCTCATCAAATTTTCATCCCAGCGAGGCGGCTGGAGCGGCAAGCTCTCGAAGCGCGGCGACCTCGCGCGCGAGAACCTCCAGAAAGCGATCCACTTCCTCGGTGGTGTTGGTCGGACCGCAGCTTACGCGTAGCGAGCAGAGCGCCTCGGCCGGTTCGATTCCCATCGAAAGCAACGTCGCCGGCGGTTCCGGTCTGCCTGCGGAGCACGCCGAGCCCGCCGAGACGGCGAATCCCTGGAGATCCAGTCGAATCATCAGACTATCGGCCGAGACACCGAGAAGAGCCACATTGCTGGTGTTCGGCAGGCGAGGGCTTTCGACGGCATGAATCACGACATCCCCGATCGCGTCCAGCCCGGCCTCGAAACGATCGCGAAGTGCCGCGGTCACGGCGCGGCGTTCCTCGAGCTCGGCCACCGCGAGCTCGAGAGCGACGCCGAGGCCGACAATCGCCGGTACGTTCTCGGTACCCGCACGCCGGCGACGCTCCTGGCTACCGCCGATCAGATAGCTCTCGAAACTGGCGCCGCCCCGCATCCACAGGGCCGCGGCACCCGCCGGACCGTAGAACTTGTGTGCGCCGAGCGTCAAGTAGTCGACTCCCAGCTCCTCGATGGAAACGGAGATCTTGCCGACCGCCTGGACGGCATCGCAGAGCACCGGAACACCGCGTTCTCGACAGGCCAGAGCGACCTCCTGGACACACTGGATCGTGCCGACCTCGTTGTTGGCGAGCATCAGACAGACGAGAAACGAATCGTCGTCGAGCGCTCCCGTCAGCTCGGCGCTGTCGACCACACCGCTCGACGACGGCGGGACCCGGGTTACCCGGACACCGGAGGACTCCAGCCGCTCGGCGGCTCTCAGGATCGAGGGGTGCTCGAGCGCCGAAATCACCAAATGCCGACCAGAGCCTTCCGGCAGGCCTTTTGCACGGTCCGCGGCCATATGAGCCAGGCCCAGAACCACCGCATTGTTGGCTTCGGTACCCGAGGCCGTGAAGACGTATTCGGGAGGCAGGCCGCCCAGGCTCCGAGCCAGCGTTTCGCGAGCCGCATCCACCGCTTCCCTGGCGCGGCGTCCAAACGAATGAACCGAGGAAGGATTACCATGACCGCCAGACATCCACGGCAACATCGCATCGCGAACCCGAGCTTCGAGCGGCGTGGTCGCATTGTGATCGAAGTACACGGGACCCATGGCGGCACGATTCTAGCGCCGATTTGCACCATCGATTCCGCCAGTCATAGGATGGTCTCGTGACTACCGGCGGAAATCGGCTCGTCCTGAAGGCGCTTGCCGGCCTGCTCGTGCTGTGCCTGCTCGCCGCCCCGGTTGTCCTCGCCAAGAAAACCAAGATTCCCGAGGATCTCCCCGAGAGGTACAAGGTCTGGTTGGAGGAAGTCCGGCTGCTCATCTCTAAAGAGGAGAGAGAGACCTTCCTCGCTATCGAGAAGGACTACCAGCGGGACGCCTTCATCGAGCGGTTCTGGAAAATCCGCGACCCGTACCCCGACACCGGACGCAACGAGCTCAAGGACAAGTGGGACGCTCGCCTCCAGGAGATCTACGCCAACTTCAAGTTCCTCGATGACGAGAGATCGGAGGTCCTGCTCCTGAACGGCCATCCGACGGCACTGGTCGAGATCCGGTGCACCGACATCTGGCCCGCCGAGGTTTGGTACTACCAGCGCGCCGAGACGGTAGGGCAGGAGGTTCTCCTGCTGTTCTACCAGGCGGGAGGCCTGGGGAGATACCGGCTGTGGGAGCCCGCGATCGGCACGGGAGCCCTTTTCCGCTTTCCCGGGGCCGCGTCGGGCAACCTCCAGGATCTGACCTCGGGCTGCCGGATGGATCAGGGAACCGCGCTCGTCAATGCGCTCCGCTTCGCGATTCGACAGGGATCTGCCGGCTACTCGATGATGATCGCGGACGCCCGAACTCCGCCGCAGGGCCCTTCCGGTGAGTGGGCGCAGACTTTCGGCGCGTACTCGACCGAGATCCCGGACGGCGCCGATACCTTCGCGGCGCAGATCGACTTCCAGTATCCCGGGCGCCATAAGACCCGCACCGTGGTTCAGGGCCTGATCTCCGTGCCCCGCGACAACCTCCAGAGCGCGATACTCGGGGAGCACGAGTCGTACAACCTGATTCTGGTGGGTGAGATTCTGCGCAACGACCGCCTGTTCGATAGCTTTCGCTATACCTTCAATCATCCGGCGGAAGCGGTTCCCGAGGAGAAGATCCCGTTCGTTTTCGAGCGCTACCTACGAGCCGGCAACTACCGAATCGTACTTCGAATGGAGGATCCGAACGCCGAACGATACTTCAGGCTGGATGCGCCTCTCGAAGTCCCCGCCGTCGAGGTCATCTACTCCACCCCGCCCGAAGACGAAGAGAGTGCGCGCATTCTCGCCGAGGCCAACGCGGCCATCGCGTCGGGCGACACGACCCTGCGCATCGTGCCGCCTCGCGACGGCCTGCAAACCGGGAAGCTCCGCGTCGACACTCTCGCGATTGGCTCGGACATTTCCGAGGTCGAGTTCGCACTCGACGGCAAGCAGATTCTGACCAAGAGAACCGCCCCGTACGCGGTCGAGCTCGATATGGGCGATCTCCCCCGAATGCGCAAACTCGTGGCCACCGCGTTTGACGCCGAAGGAAACGAGCTGGCCCGGGACGAGGTCATACTGAACTCCGGATCCCACCGTTTCGACGTGCGGCTGGTGGAACCGCGCCGAGGCCGCACCTACGAGCGCAGCTTGCGGGCCGAGGCCGAGGTTCAGGTTCCGGAGAATCGAGTTGTGGAGCGGGTCGAGTTCTATCTTAACGAGGATCTCGTGGCCACGCTCTACCAACCGCCCTACACCTATCCCATCGTCCTCCCCGAGGAGCGGCAGGTCGCGTACGTCCGCGCTGTCGCATTTCAGCCCGACGGAAACTCGACCGAGGACCTCGTCTTCGTCAACGCGCCCGAGTATCTCGAGGAAGTGGATGTCCAGTTCGTCGAGCTCTACATCTCGGTCCTCAACAAGCAGTTGCGACCTGTCGACCGTCTGTCATCGGGGGACTTCGCGATCCGCGAGGACGGCGTCCCGCAGCAGCCGCTGCGTTTCGACAAGGTCACCAACTTGCCCATTCATGCCGGCATCCTGGTGGACGTTTCCGCTTCGATGGAAGAGAACCTCGAGGCGGCCCAACTCGCGGCCCTGAAGTTCTTCGAAGACGCGATCACCCAGAAAGACCGTGCCACTCTGATCACCTTCAACGATCATCCCCACCTTGCCGCCAAGTTCACCAACGACGTCGGCATCCTGGCAGGGGGTCTTGCCGGTCTCCGAGCGGAACGCGGTACGGCTCTGTACGACAGCCTGATCTTCGCCCTCTACTACTTCAACGGCATCAAGGGCCAGCGGGCGCTGATCATTCTCTCCGACGGCAAGGACGAGCACTCGCGATTCAGTTTCGAGAACACCCTCGAATACGCGCGCCGAGCCGGGGTTGCGATCTATGCGATTGGACTGAACCTGACCAAGAAGCATGGCGACACCCCCAAAAAGCTGAAGCGTCTGGCCGAAGAAACCGGCGGCCGCATCTTCCTGATCGAGGAAGTATCACAACTCGAAGCGGTGTATCGCGACATTCAAAGAGAGCTGCGCTCGCGGTATTACCTCGCCTATCAATCTACGAACTCATCGAGCTCTGATGATTTTCGGTCGATCGAGGTCGAGTTGGCCGAGACCGGGCTCGAGGCCAAGACACTACGCGGCTACTACCCTTGATCCAAACCGGCGCCCGGCGCATCACCCTGGTCGTGTTGTGTTGTGTGCTGGCGTTCTCTAGCGTGGGCGTTGCTTCGGCTCGAGAGGATCGAGCCGCCTTCGTGCCCGAAGAGCTGCTGATGTCGGAGCGTGAGGCCGAGGTCTTTCGCGCTCTGCGGCATCCCGGTACTCGGGAGAAGTTCCTCGAGCGATTCTGGTCTGAACGCGCCGACCAAGTGCGCTCGGACTGGAGCAAGCGGCTGCCGCTGGCAACCAGGGAGTTCTCCGATCCGGCTTCTGACCGGGCACGAATCTTTCTCACGGCCGGCCCGCCTCTCTACCGAGTGGCCGATATCTGTCCCGCTCCGGTCAGACCCCACGAGATCTGGTACTACAGTGAGGACGGAGCGCAAACGGTCGTTTTCATCGCCGCCGAGAGCGGCGGGAAATTCCGAACCTGGAAGCAAGGCGACTGGCAGAGCCTCCTCGGCGAAGCGGGCGGCGATACATCGCAGGCCACGCTCCTCTCGATCTGTGACCGTGGGCCGGAGCTGGCGGCGGCTCTCACCGGCAGCGGCGATCCGCAGCTTCTGCCCGGTCTGTCCGCCCGAGACGGCGCCTGGGTGGAGGAGTTCCTGACCGAGACCACCCTGTTGCCACCGGACGCCCGCCCGCTGGATGCCACCATCGAACTCGACTACCCGGCCGCGGTGGGAGACCGAACGGCCGTGTTGGTGACCCTCGCCGTGCCCCATAGCGAAGCGGCCGGCGATGGGCTGTGCGATTTCAACGTCACGGGCGAGGTCTTCGGCCCCGGGGCGGTCGATGCTTTCCGCCTGCATTATTCGGCGGCCCCCCAGGCCCGGAACGGGCAGCAGAAAGTGATCCGGCTCACGGCTCGCCGCCACCTGCCACCCGGTCAATACGACATGGTGCTCAAGCTTCACGACGTCGTGGAAGATCGCTATCTGCGTCGGAACGTGAAACTGGATGTACCGACTCTCGACCGCCAGGAAGCCGGCTGGGCGGAACCCGGGCAGCGCCTGTTCAAGCTCATGCCGCCGCCCGAGGGCTATCTCACCGGCTCGCATCGATTCGAGACCATCGCCAGCAACCCCGACGTTGCCAAGGTCAGCTTCTTTCTCGATGGCGAACGAGCGCTGACCAAGAACCGGCCTCCGTTCTCGGTCGAGCTCGACCTGGGTGTGGTGCCGCGCCCGCGCGAAATCGAAGCCGTTGCCTTCAACGCCGACGGCTACGAGATCGCTCGAGATCACCTAATCATCAATTCGGGACCGCACCGATTCGCGGTACGGCTGGTCGAGCCCGATCGGGGCGCCACGACCGGTACCAGTTTCAAGGTCCATGCGGTCGTCGATACGCCGCTCGGCGAGCGCCTGTCCCATGTCGACTTCTTCTGGAACGAGGCCCGCCTAGCGCGCTTGTACCAGCCTCCTTTCGTTCAGACCCTTCACCCGATTCCATCCGAAGGCTCGTCTTACATTCGGGCCGTCGCGGTTCTGGACGACGGCCATTCTGCCGAGGACCTGGTGGTCGTCAACACCGGGGACACCATCGAGGCGATTGAAGTCGACTTCGTAGAGCTCTACGCGAGTGTTCTCGGCGCCGAAGGATCCGCGGTCAAGGATCTCGAGCGGGATCAGTTCCGAGTGTTCGAAAACGGGGTCGAACAGGAGCTGCGCCGCTTCGAAACCGTCGAGCACCTACCGGTGAGCGCCGTGGTGGTCCTCGACTGCTCGACCTCGATGGTCGAGGAGATTCGGGAGGTCGAAAAGGCCGCCGCCCAGTTCTTCGAACACGTGCTCGAACCCAAGGACCGGGCGGCGGTGATCATCTTCAACGACGTGCCGGTCTTGCGAGTAGCGTTGACCAACGACATCGTGCTGCTCAACAACGGCCTCGCCGGCATCGAGGCCGACGGCGAAACCTCGCTCTATGACAGCCTGATCTATGGGCTCTACTACCTGGCCGGCCTGCGCGGAAAGCGCGCTTTGATTCTGGTCTCGGATGGTGCCGACTCCGCCTCCGATTTCTCCTTCGAGGAGGCGCTCGAGTTCGCGGAGCGCTCGGGCGTCGCGATCTACACGATCGGACTCGGCTTGGGCAGCAGTGACGTCGCGGAACACGCGGTTCTCCGGAAGCTGGCTCGGGAAACCGGCGGCGAGAGCTTCTCCATCGAAAGCGCTCGCCGAATCGATCGAATCTACGACCGGATCGAGCAGGACCTGCGCTCACAGTACTTGCTCGGATACCAGTCACCTCTTCTGGAGTCCCGCGAATATCGTGAAGTCCGCGTGGAGATCGCGCGCGCGGGCCTCGAAGTCAAAACCGTGCCCGGCTATTATCCATAGGCGCCGCAGCCCACGACCGCATCGGAGTCCGCACGCCTTGACTGCGCCCGACCATCTGATTCTCGCTTCCGCCTCGCCCCGACGCTCGGAGATCCTGCGCGGCCTGGGTCTCGACTTCCAGGTCGAGCCGGCGGACGTCGACGAGAGCCGTCTCGACGGTGAGACTCCCGAGATCTACGTCGAGCGCGTCGCCCGCGCCAAGGCCGAGTGCCGAGCTCGAGCCGGTGCGCTGACTCTGGCTGCCGACACCACCGTGATCATCGATAGCTCGATCCTCGGCAAGCCGACCGGTCCGAAAGACGCCGCCAGAATGCTCGATCGTCTGGCCGGGCACGAACACGAAGTGCTGACCTCGGTCGCTCTGCTCGACGGCGGCAACGGCACGCTGCTCTCGTCGACCGAGCGCTCGAAGGTCCGGATCGCCGCTATGACCACGGCCGAGATCGAATGGTACGTCGCCACCGGTGAGCCTCTGGACAAGGCCGGCGCCTACGCCATTCAGGGCCTCGGGGCGCTCTTCGTTGAAGGCGTCGAGGGCAACTACTCCAACATCGTCGGCCTGCCCGTACCCACCCTTTACCGACTCGTCTCCGAGCTCGGCTACTCGCTTCTCGACTTCCGTAACGAGAGGTTGGATGGCGCTGCCTCAGCCCCCTGAGGCGGGCGATTGAGCACCGCAGGCGTACTCCGAGTACGTCGAGGAGCTCAGAGGCTGCCCAACGCCGTAGATGCAAGCACGAAACTCCGCGTCAGCCGAATTTGATCGGGTCGCCCAGTTCCTGCAGGCTAAAGTTCGCCATGATCTGGTGCCCATTGAAGTCCAGCACCCGGATGTCCTCGACCCCTCGGAGGTTGCCCACTACGCCCTCGAACGCGGCGCCATACTGGCTTTCGACCGCATCGAGATCCACCTCGTAGGCCAGGAACTTGTCGATGCCCTTGTGGCGAAGCTTCTCCACCAGGCGTTCGTCGGTCAGCTTGGGGTAGGTCGACAGCACCAGAATCGGGCCGGTGCCGGTGAAGATCAAATACGAACGCAGGCTCTTTGTCGTCATCATGTATATCTGTTCCGCCTTCCACCTCGAATCCTATCAAGCCTTCCAGGTCATCCCGCCGCGCCGGCCGAGGGCGGCCGGCGATGCAACCTGGCGAGGCGCGATAGAGTCCGGGGCCGGATGAAACAGGCACCGACGGTGGTTCTGGTACGACCCACGGAAGAGGGAAACGTCGGAGCCGTGGCGCGAGCCATGGCCAACACCGGCCTGGACCGCCTGATTCTGGTAGAGCCCGCCGTTCGGATCGCGGGCAAGGCTCGCGCGCGCGCGGTTGGTGGCACCCACATCCTCGACGCCGCTCATCGGTTGCCGTCTCTCGACACGGCTCTGGCTCCGTTTCGACACGTGGTCGGCACCAGCTCCCACCGCCAACGCGTTCTGAAGAGCCGAACGATCGAGCCGAGGCAGCTCCCGGGCAGGCTCGAGAGCGCCGATTTCGGCCGAGTCGCTCTGGTCTTCGGCCCAGAACGCTCTGGCCTGACAACCGAGGAACTGGCCGTTTGCGGAACCGTCGTTCGGATACCCACGGCCTCGGATCAACCCACTCTCAACCTCGCTCAAGCCGTGCTCATCGTCGCCCACGAGCTATTCCTGGCGCGAAAGCTCCTTGAGATCCCCGCTCCCGCGGCGCCCGAAGCTACTGCCGCCGAAATCGAGAAGCTATTCGAACACGTCGACTCGGTCCTCCATGGCATCGGCTTCGCCCGTGATTCAACCTACCAGGGAGTGCTTCTCGACCTCCGACGACTGGCTGGACGGACTCGGCTGACCGAGCGCGAAGTGGTGATCTTCCGGGGTCTCTGCAGGCGCCTCGAGCACGCCTTGGCGCGGCGTGAGCCGGACGCCTGAGCGGTCGCCTGAGCGGTTGACAACACGGCCCGAGGCCGGCGCTCGCCCGTGATACGCTCTGCCACCCGATGACGACGGCAAGCTCGAGTCGAGCCCCCTCAACCAGCCGATCGGCTCGTGCCCGTGTCGCCGCGAGCGTCAGCGCCGCGCCGGTTTTCGGGGTCGTTCGGACGGCTACCCGCGACGAAGCCGAAACCCAGGCCCGCACATTTCGTGATGGCGGCCTCGAACTGATCGAGATCACCTTCACGGTGCCCGAAGCTACGGAGGTCGTCGCCGGCCTGATCGAGGAGCGCTCGGGCGACGGACCGCCGTGGATCGGAATGGGCACGGTCACTACCGCGGAGCGCGCGAATCAGGCCCTTGCCGCCGGAGCCGACTTCCTGATCACCCCGAACGTGACAGCCGAGGTCGCCCAGGTCGCCGCCGCGGCTGGCGTCTTCCTGGTGATCGGAGCTCTGACGCCGTCCGAGATCGTGGCGGCCGCGGCTCTGGGGGCGGACCTGGTCAAGGTCTACCCTCTGCCTCCGGTCGGAGGCGCCGCCTACCTAGCGACGATTCGCCAGCCTCTGCCGGACATCTCGATTCTCGCCGCCGGAGGCTTCGGCCCGGAGGAGATTCCCGCCTATCGAGCCGCTGGAGCCAGCGCGTTCGGCCTCGGAGCCCAGCTTCTCGGAGAGGACGCGGCCTCGAGCCGCCAGCGCATCGCCAACGCTCTTTCAGCATCCCGGTCGTGAGACCCAACAACAGAAGCTCCGAGCCGGTACAAATCCGGTTTGACTCGACTCCCGAGATTTTCGCCACCGACAGCGGAGGCCGATTCGCTTTCGTCCTTCGAAACGGGGGCGATGAACAAGTCGAGACCGGGGCCTTTGACGAGATTCGATTCGTCTTCTCGCTCTGGCACCCGTCGACGCAGCGCGTCATCGACCTCGATCACGCCTACGTCGAGCTCGCCTCCCGGTTGCACCCCGGCGATGATCACTGGGTCAAGCTGGCCGAGATTGAACCGGTCGTACCACCGTACAACGCAGGTGGCACGTTCGATGGCTGGATCGTTTTGCCGATTCTGGGCACGTCGACGGCGTACGAGCTCACCGGTAGCGGATTTGCCCCCCGGGCCAGGATACAGATCAGGGCCAGCGCCTACCTGGTCTCTTAGAAACGCACCCTGGTGGCTCCTTCCATGCGAACCTCGAGAAACCCCGGCCCCGCAATCCACCGACCAGGTCCGGTCGTCCTGATAGTCCGGGACGGCTGGGGCCGAAACCCGCACCCGGAGCACGACGAATACAACGCCATCAAGCTCGCGGACACACCTCGCTGCGACGCTCTCCTGCTTGACTATCCCTGGACCCTGATCAAGACCAGCGGCGAGGACGTCGGGCTGCCCGCCGGGACCATGGGCAACAGCGAAGTCGGTCATCAGAATCTGGGTGCCGGACGCATTGTGGATCAGGACTCCGTGCGCATTTCCAATGCGATCAAGAGCGGGACCTTTTTCGACAACGAGGTGGTGACGCGCGCAGTCGATCGCGCGCGCGACGGTGATGGCGCTCTTCACCTGATGGGCCTGGCGTCAGACGCCGGAGTCCACGCACGGCTCGAGCACCTGTATGCCCTGGTCGAGCTGGCAGCGAAGCGCAACCTCGAGCGCGTCTGGATCCACCTCTTCACCGACGGCCGCGACACCGGCCCGTTTACCGGGCTCGGGTACGTCGAGCAGGTTGCCGCCCGGTGCCGCGAGCTGGGAGTGGGGCGGGTGGCTTCGATCTGCGGTCGCTACTGGGCCATGGACCGTGACAATCGTTGGGAGCGCGTGGCCTCGGCCTACGACTGCTTGACCGGCCGGGGCCCGGGCTTGCCCCATTTCGCCAGCGCCGAAAAAGCCGTCCAGGATTATTACGACCACCCCTCGAATCCCAGCCAGGAAGGCGACGAGTTCGTTTCGCCGCGCACGGTCGGTTCGGACGCGGTGTCTTCGCGAATCGCCGACGGCGACACCGTCGTTTTCTACAACTACCGCGGAGATCGGCCAAGGGAAATCACCCGCGCCTTCGTTCTCGACGAGTTCGAGGATCGCGTGCCGGCATCGCCGGACACGGGCCAACGCGGCTTCGACCGCGGCCGCAAGCTCGATCTCCACTACGTCACGATGACCTCGTATGCCGAGGATCTCGCCGAGCTGGTCGAGGTCGTCTTCCCCAAGCCTCCGAAACTGGAGTCCATAGCCGGAGGCCACCTGGCCGCGCTGGGACTGACTCAGTTTCGGTGCGCCGAGACCGAGAAGAGCCCTCACGTCACTTTCTTCTTCAACGACTACCGGGACCGACCGTTCGAGGGAGAATCCCGTCGAACCGTGCAATCGCCCCGGGTCACCACCTATGACCTCAAGCCCGAGATGAGCGCGCTCGGGGTCTGTGAGTGCATGCTCGAGCGCCTCCGCGCCGGGGACTGCGAGGACTTCCTCCTGGTCAACTTCGCCAACACCGACATGGTCGGGCACACCGGCAAGCTGGAGCCTGCGATTCGGGCCGCCGAAGCCGTCGATCAGTGCGTCGGAGCCATAGTGGACGCTACTCTCGAACGAGGCGGCAAGCTCATCGTCACCGCGGACCACGGCAATTCCGAGCAGATGTGGGACCCCGAGAACGACGCGCCCCACACCGCCCACACGACCTACGATGTCGAGTGCATCGTGGTCGACGAGGACCGCCGGGACGCCGCCACCGGCAGTCCGGATCGCCCGTCGAGCGTGCTGCGCGCGGGCGGCCGCCTGGCCGACGTCTTCCCGACCGTGCTCGAGCTCATGGGGCTGGATCAGCCCGAGGCTATGACGGGAAGGTCGTTGCTGCGGCGATCGAGAGGCTAGCGGAACCCGCGGCGGAGCTCTTTTCGGAAGGTCCCGAAGACCTCCGAGTCGAAGAGGCACACGACGACGCGGTCGAGCTTGGTACCGCCCTGCAGGTAGCGGTGGATCTCGGTCAGCGTCACCCTGGCACAACGTTCGGTCGGCACACCGAAAACTCCTGTCGATATGGCCGGAACGGCAATCGACTTGAGCCCATGACGGTCTGCCAGCGCCAGCGCCGAACGCACCGCCGAAGACAGTTTTCGATCCTCGTCGCCCTCGCCCATCTTCGGACCGACGGCGTGAATGACGTGCTTGGCGTCGAGCTCGCCGGCCCCGGTGATCACCGCCGTTCCCACCGAGGTGCCTCCGATGCGGTTGCACTCGTTCTGAATCGACTTGCCACCCTTCTTGAGGATCGCGCCGGCAACTCCAGCCCCCAGCTTAAGGTCTGCGTTGGCGGGGTTTACGACAGCATCGACGTCGAGCTCGGTAATATCTCCCTCGAGGAGCTCGAGCTGCGTGCCGTTGAGCTGGATCTTTACGTGATTCTTTCCCATACAGCGAACTTCCTTTGCAGCGAGCCCTTAATGATATCAGCATCGGTTCCGGTACCAAGCAGCGGCTGATTCCATGGGATAGACTCCCCGCCGCCATGCTGACGGCCATCCGCAATGCCCTGGCCTCGCGGATCGAGGGCAGAATAGAAGACCTCTACGGCATTCCTCACCAGGCCAGGCCCGAGATTCCACCCCGACGCGACCTCGGTGACCTGGCCTTCCCGGGAGCGCTGCAGCTGGCTCGGGTGGTCAAGAAGAACCCGCGGCAGATTGGCGAGGAAATCGCGGCCGGACTCGAGTTGCCGGAGGGAGTCCGCGAGGTTCGGGTCGAGGGACCGGGCTTTCTGAATTTCTATCTCGACCGCGGACGTTTGGCTGCCGCGCTGATCAAGGAAGCCCTGATCTCGCCGCCGCCGGAGCCTGCCGAGAAGACCATCGTCGAGCACACGAACATCAACCCGAACAAGGCCGCGCACATCGGCCATCTCCGCAATGCCGTTCTGGGCGACGTTCTGGTACGAGCTCAGCGGGCGCTGGGACGACCGGTGGAGGTCCAGAACTACATCGACGACACCGGAGTGCAGCTGGCCGACGTGGTTGTCGGTTTTGTCGACCTCCGGGGCCTTGGCATCGATGAGATACGGGACCTGCCGGAGCCCTTCGACTTCACCTGCTGGGATCTCTACGCGGAAGTCGGCCGCTGGTACGAAGAGGACGCCAAGCGCGCCGAGCTTCGACGCCGGACCCTGCACGAGATCGAGTCCGGCAGCGGTCCCCGGGCGGAGGTCGGCAGGCTGATCGCCCGCCGGATCGTGTCACGCCATCTGCGCACCATGCGCAGAATCGGGGTCGACTACGACCTCATCACCCGGGAGAGCGTGATCCTGCTACTCGATTTCTTTCATGCGGCCTTCGAGCGCCTCAAGAAAGAAGGCGCGATTCGGCTCGAGACCGAAGGCAAGAACTCGGGCTGCTGGCTGATGCCCCTCTCCGAGAGTTCCGAGTTCGCCGGTCTGGAAGATCCCGACAAGATCATCGTCCGATCGGACGGCACGGTGACCTACGTCGGCAAGGACATCGCCTATCAGCTCTGGAAGTTCGGCCTTCTCGGGCTGGATTTCGGCTACCGCTACTGGCGGGAAGAAGAAGTCTGGGAATCCGTTCTCGACGGCGTGGACGATCATCCGGAGTTCGGCGGAGGCCACCGGGTCATCAACGTGATCGACAAGCGGCAGAGCTATCTGCAGAAAGTCGTTCGCGCAGGTCTCGAGAGATTGCACCACACCGAGGAGGCCGCGCGTTCGGTTCACTTTGCTTACGAGATGGTGGCGCTCTCGGCAGCGGCGGCGGAGCAACTCGGGCAGGGCGAGGTCGCCGGAGACGGCAAGCGTCTCGAAATGTCCGGCCGGAAGGGAATCGGGGTCAAGGCCGACGATCTGATCGATCGGCTCGAAGCCAAGAGCCGGGAAGAGATCATGGCCCGAGACAGTGAGCCACCACCCGACGAGCTCGACAGCCGAGCCCGCGCCATCGCCACCGCGGCCCTGCGCTTTTTCATGATCAAGACCACGACCAACCGGGTCATCGCCTTCGACTTCGACGAAGCGCTCAGCTTCGAGGGCGATTCGGGACCGTACCTGCAGTACTCCCTGGTTCGGGCGGCGAACATCTTCCGAAGGCTGCGTGAAGAGAAGCTGGCAGACGAGGTCAGCCCCGAGAGCGCGACTTCGCTGCCGGGAGAGCTTTGGGAGGACGATCTCTGGGAGCTCATCTTCTCGGTCGCCGAGCTCCAAGATCGAACAGAGGCAGCCGTAGAGGCACTCGAGCTCTCCCAGATCGCCCGGTTCGCGCTCGAGCTGGCCCAGAAGTTCAACGCCATCTACCATCGCCACCCGATCCTTCAGGAGCCGGACGCGAAGCGACGCGCCACGCGCCTGGCCACCGCCCAGATCTTCGCCAAGGGGCTGCGTGTCATGACCGACCTGATGGGACTGCCGATACCGGAGCGAATGTAGGCCGGGGGTGCCGCCCACCGCGTTGCCCTGGTCTCGGCACCCGCGGGGCGATCTCTAAGACGCGAGCCGATGGTACACTTCGCCGCGCTACGGCATTTCTAAGAGTCTGAGTTCGGAATGGCAACTGCAGAGCGCGTTCTTTGGGAGACGGTTACCGTGGTGGTGTTCCTGCTGCTTCTGGCGGGGACCGTTCTCTGGTCCGGGAGTCGGGTCGAACGCCATCGTGGGCGGCTGGAGGCCGAGTTCGACGCCAAGATTGCCACCGCGGCCGAAGAGCAGCGCCGAATCACGGAAGAGCTCGGCGCTGACTTCGAACGGCGCTCGCACGAATACCGGGTTCGCGAAGCCGAAGCGGTCTTCCATGCCTTCGAGGCCGGCGTTCGCTCGGCCGTCGCTTCGCGCTGGGGCAACTACGCCAATCGAGCCAAGAGCAATCTGCTCGAAGACTCTCGAGTGAGCTTCGTCCACATTCTGACGCCCGCCGGCCTGATCCTGGCTTCGAGTGACGAGAAGATGGCTCGCACGGGACGGGTCGACGAGCGAGGCGACTGGGCATTGGCCACCACCGAGCTCACCACCCGCGACGGCACCGTCGAAGGTTCGATCGAGCTCGCCGGGCCGATGTACACCAACGGCCGTCCAATCGCGTTCCTGTGGTTGGGTTACGACCTCGCCGACTCCGACACCTCCGATGCCTCCGCTGGCTCCGCTGGCTCGCCGGCCGAAGAGCCGGCCGAGTAGCCGCTGCCACGGCAGGCGAGCTAATAGGCGAGAACTTCCTTCACCGCGGAAACGACTCGCTCGGCGGACGGCAGAAGCTCCCGCTCGAGATTGCGAGCATACGGCACCGGCAGGTCGGGATAGGCGACGCGCACCACCGGCGCGTCGAGCCATGCGAAAGCCCGTTCGGAGATCGCGGCCACGACCTCGGCTCCGAAGCCGCTCGTGCGCTGGGCCTCGTGGACGACAACCGCACGGGACGTCCGGCGAACCGAGGCCTCGATCGTCGGCCAGTCCAAGGGCACCAGGCTTCTCAAGTCGATCACCTCGACGTCACCGGCGCCTTCTGCGGCCAGTTGCTCGGCGGCCTCGATGCAGGTCCACGTGCTGGCGCCGTAGCCGATCAGCGTCAGGTCCTTGCCCGGCCTCCGCACCACCGCCGACCCGATAGGGGCCACCTCCCACTCTCCAGGCAGCCTTTCCTTGATCCGGCGGTAGAGGAATTTGTGCTCGCAGAAAATCACCGGATTGGGGTCACGTATCGCGGCCTTCAGCAAAGCGCGAGCGTCCTGTGCGCTCGCCGGACAGACCACCTTGAGTCCGGCGACATGACTGAACCAAGCCTCCGGGTTCTGGGAATGGAAGGCGCCGGCGCCGACTCCGCCGCCCGAGGGTAGGCGGACCACGATTGGACACGGCACTTGCCAGCGGTAGAAGAGCTTGGCCGCGACGTTGACGATCTGGTTGAAGCCGCACGAGACAAAGTCGGCAAACTGCATCTCGACCACCACTCGATAGCCGAGCAACGCCGCGCCGACGGCAATTCCGATCGTGCCGCTCTCGGCGATCGGTGTGTCGAGGACCCGTCTCGGCCAGCGCTCGTGAAGCCCACGAGTCACCCGAAACGCACCTTCGAAGCGCCCGATGTCCTGTCCGAGGAGAATGACTCGATCGTCCAGCTCCATCTCTTCGGTGAGCGCGAGACGAATTGCATCGACGTAGGCCACGGTCTCGTCCGATGCCGCGGCGATCGAGCTCGGCTCCGGCTCCGGGGCGGGCGCTAGCGCGGGGCGCCTGGCCGTCTTGGGGTCGGGCAGCTCAGCCGCATTCGCGGCCGCGAGAGCCGCCTCGATCAAGAAGTCACACCGCTGCTCGATCTTCTCCAGAATCTCGAAGTCGAGAAACCCCGACAGGTGCAGCCGCTGCGCATAGGCCGGAACCGGATCCTCGGACAGATAGGCATCCAGCTCCCGTTGGGGAACGACCTTCAAGGAATCGTCGCCCTCGCTGTGGCCTCGCATTCGCCCCAGCACGGCTTCGATCAGGGTGGGGCCGTCGCCGGAACGCGCGCGATTCACGGCTCGCGCCAGAGCCTTGGCCATCAGGTCGGGGTCGTTGCCGTCCACGGTCTCGGCCGCGATTCCGTAGCCACGTCCGCGATCGCTCAACCGTTCCGCGGCGTACTGGGACTCGGCGGGCGTCGAGAACGCATAGCGGTTGTTCTCGATGATCAGCACCAGCGGCAGCCGCCAGACAGCCGCCATGTTGAGGCCCTCGTGAAAGTCGCCGGTCGAGGTGCCGCCGTCACCGATGAAGTTGAGCGCGACGCGGTCGGATCCCTCGTGCTTGAGGGCAAAGGCACAGCCCGCGGCGACCGGGATCATCGCACCCAGGTGACTGATCATGCCGACATGTCGAATCCCGGCTTCGGGTGCCAGATAGCCGTAATGAAAGGACCGCTCGAAGCCCCCGGAGAAGCCCCGCGCCTTGCCCAGCAGCTGGCAGGCCAGGCGCTCGAGCAACTCGACCGGGTCGGGCCTGCGGCCGTCCGGCACCCCGAAGCCGAGCCCTGGAAAGGTCCGGGCCGGATCCAGATAGGTCGTCAAGATGGCGCCCAGATCCCTGTGGAGCGTGCACAGCACGTCGCCCGGCAGAAGTGCGAGCCCCGCCGGCACGGTAGTGGCCTCGGTGCCGATCGAGCTGTACCACTTCGAGACGCGACCGGTCAGCAGCAGCGACTCGAATCTCGCATCGAGGTCTCGCGTCAGCCGCATGAAGGCATAGCGAAGCAGGGCAGGGTTCGGGGTCATGGCAAGCGGGGATTCTAGCCTTGTTCCTGAATGCGAATACCGTGAACCGCATCCTTCCAGCCGTCTCGATCCCGCGCGAAGGGAACCCCCAGGAGTCGCGCCTCACCGAAGGTCATCGAGTAGTCCAGGGTGCGCAGCACGCCTCTCTGGTCCACCTCCCCGGCAACGACCGCAAAGTGAGCCAGCTTCCTGGCATCCGCTACGTCGAAGCAGCCTCCGGTCAGTTTTTCGCCCAGGAGTTGATCGAGACCCGGAAAGGCCTCGGTGTAGCGCCGGACCAGCTCCACGGTCGCGTCCAAATCGGCTCGAAAGGCCGGAACCACGAAGGTGCCCTCCCCCGCGCGCTCCTCACCGCCACCGCCGAAGAACGCATGGATCAGGCTCGGCATGCCACGACCCGACTGCCGGCGAACCTCCACCCGGGCCTCGAGAACCCAGAACGGCATGTACCGCTCCGCCGCGATGTTGGCGGCGGCTACGAATTGCACCTCGAGCGGCACGAGGTGGGGCTCTTCGACCTGGTAACGATAGCCGTTGCGGCAGGCGGTGCAGTAGAACACGACATCTTCGCCGGCGGCGGCCAGGGCGGCGCCGCAGGTCGGGCAGTCGAGGGGCACGAGGCCGAATCCGGAGGCCCTCACGCGCGGGCACCTCCACTTCGATGTCGCTGGAGCGCTCGACCGAGCCCGCCCAGAGACGAGCGCTCTTCCCGGACCACCCCCGAGCCTTCGATCACGACACCTCCGTAACGAAAGTGCTTCCAACCCCAACCCAGGATCCCCAGGGCGAATGCGCCCAGAAACGCGATCGCTCCGCACGAGCCCTCTCCGACGACCTGCACCAGCGTCGTGACGGCAAATACCACCACCGCCTCGGTGAGAACCAACATCGCGGCCCGAAAGAAGTCGTTACCCGGCGCCTTGCCGTAGGCCAACGAGGCATCCTCCGCGTCGACGAGGATCTGGTACGCCCGATTCCTGTAGTGATAGCGAACGACCCAGACCGGGTAGTAGACGACCGACAGCCGCTCTCTCAAGGTCTCGAGAAACTTGAAGCGCACTTTCTTGAGCCCCGCGGCGGGATCGGTCGAGGTCTTGAACTGCGCCAGCGCAGCCTGAAATACCGTCTGCTCTGAGCCGGTGGGCTCGAACACCATGCCCAGCCGACTCAGGAGGCTGGCCTCGAAGGGCACCAGCGGATCTCCGACCAGGTTGACGCGACGAATGCCCCACTCCGAGACGTCGACCGCGGGATAGGTGCGATCATGGCTCTTGCCGACTTTTCTTTCGACGTCGACCTCATAGGTCTCGACCCGGCGGTTCTTCCCCGAGCCGACCGTTCGCCTACGCAGCTCCGTTCCCAACGCGACTCCGAGACAGTCGGCCTGAACTCGAAAGAACGGCAGAAAGCAGAGCAAGCTTTCGGCGAGCCGGGCCTGTCGACGCAACTTGGGATCCTTGCGCATGCCCTTGCCGAGCCACTCTCGGGCCACGGCCCGAGCTCGGTCGGCGCCGATCTGAGGCTCGACCGCAAAGCGCCGGACTCCTACTTCTCTCGCCGCCAGCAACGGCGTACGGCAGAATTCGCAAAAGACGACGCGCAGGCCGCTGGCGACGTCGAGGGTACCGCCGCAGTTGGGACACGTCAGGCCTTCGACGCGATCCGAAAGCCGATGGGGGACTTCCTCGATCTGGTCGGAGTCCCTCGCGGGAGATTCAGCGGGCTCGCTCATACCTTCCGGGTAACCAACCAAGCCAGGAACAGCAGCGGCACGCCGGTCAAGGCGTAGGCCACCAGCTTCAGGAAGGGGTTGGTGATGATCAAACCCTCGATACCGAACAGAATCAGGCCCAGAACCGCCACCAAGATGTACGGACTCTCCGCCTTCTCCGGAAAGACCGAGGCCAGAACGCGTCCCGTGGATCCCTCGACGATCGAGAAAAAAGTCTCGCCCGAGTATTCGTAGCTCGCACGCCAGAGCGGAATCTCGACCAGCGCCACTTCGGTCACCTCATCGGCGGTCACCCCACGCTGCTCGACCCAGCCTCTGGCGGTCTCGAGCGGGATTGCGACCGGCACCGCCTCTGCGCCCTCCTCCGCACCATCGTACGGATCGAGCTTTCCCGCTGGAATGGAAAGATCCGCCAGCACCGGCATCGGGGTCGGAGCCGCCGGCTCGACGGTCACCGATTCGCGTTTCCCCTTGCGCCAGCGAAACAACCACATCGGGAATGTCACCGCATCGATTGCCGATATCTTGCTCTTGCGATCCAGGTCCTTGACCGTGTCGTTGCCCGCCATCCACCGGCGCAGAGCAGCTTGCGCCTGCTTCCGATCGACGAGCCGGGGCAGTCGATAGTGAGCGACGATCGCCGAACGGTCGAGAAAGAGGGTCGTTCCGCAGAAAGCACAGGCAAAGAAGCTTTCCCCCGAGCGCAGCGAGTTCTCCCCGCCGCACTGGGGGCAGGTTACCTGCGGTGGCTCGCTATCGACCTGAGCTACCACGCTCCAGCGTCCCGTGCGGCAATTTCGTTGTCACATCGAGAGCGGTCGGAACACTATGTCGGCTAGCCCGCGACCTTGGTGCCGCAACCCGGACAGAAATTCGCGCCGTCCGGAAGAGTGCCGCCACACTGATGACAGAACTTAGCTGCGCCTCCGGTCACCACCGCCGCTCCGGCTGCCGCCGCAGCTCCGGCGGATTCGGGAGCCGAGGCAGCCGGGGAAGCCGGAGGGGAAGTCTGCCCGCCCCCCGGAGCTCCGGCGCCGCCGCCTGTCGCCATCGCCTCTTTCATCATCTGGGGCAGCATCATGCCCATGCCGGCGCCCATTCCCACACCCAGGCCGGCCCCGACTCCTCCACCCGCCTCGCCACCGCTCTGCTTGGCGGCGTCACCCATCGCCTGGGCAGCCTTGAACTTGAGGTAGGCGTTCATGTCGCCGACGGCCTCCATGCCGCCGCGCTCGTCGATCTGCTTCTGAACGTCCTCGGGAGGCGTGATCGCTCCCAGAAAGAGGTCGACGAGATCGATCCCGAACTTGCCGAAGTCTTCACTGACTCGAGCCTTGAGACCCATGGCGAGCTCGTCGTAGAGCTTGGGGAGGTCGAAGATCGAGTCCAGGTTCTCACCCAGCAGATCCGTGAGCCGAGCGACGATAACGTCCTTGAAATAGGCCTCTACGCCATCCGTCGTGTAGACGCCCTGGGTGCCGACGATCTCGTTGACGAACTGCTGGGCGTTGTTGATCCGAACCGCGAACTTGCCGAACGCCCGCAAGCGAACCATGGACAGCTCTTTGTCCCGATAGGCCACCGGCTCCTTGGTGCCCCATTTCAGATCCAGAAACGTCTTGGTCGAGACAAAGACGACCGCCACCTGAAACGGCGACTTGCCCTCGAACGGAATGCCCAGGATCTTGCCCAGAAGCGGCAGGTTCATGGTGGCCAGCGTGTGCCGGCCCGGGCCGAAGGTGTCGAGGGCCTTGCCATCACGGAAAAACACCGCCTGCTGGCTCTCTTCGACGACTAGCTGACTGCCGAGCTCGATGGCCGCGGTACCGCTCGACGGCACTCGGGCGACCATCGCGCTCCCGGTTGGATCGACGTGTTGTATGACTCTCATAGCTTGAAGAACCTCCGCTTACTTCCTAACTGGACGACTCGACGACATTCCCGATCAGCACCTTGCGCTCGTTCCAACGACCTTCCATCGCTTCGAGGCGGCTTTGGACGTCCCCGACGGTACCCTGGACGTCGCCGTCGCCCGGCGCCGGAATCGAATCGATGTCTCCCTTGAGGGCCGCGACATCGTCGAGAAACGTCAAGTCGAACTCGTACAGTTTCTCGAGCTCGGCGTCCAGAATCTTGACGACGTCGAAGAGCCCGCTGGCGCCGTAGTCGGCGAATCGAATCGACTGCGACAGACCGTCGAGCTTGCGGTCGAGCCGGTCAAAAAGATGCAACAGGCCGATCTGACCGGCGTCCGTGTAATCCCGAGCCCGCGTTCGCACCGATCCTTTGAGCCCACCGAACTCACGGGAGATATGCTCGCGCGGCATCCGGTCGACGTCGCGCCGCAGCTCGCGATCCTGATAGCCCTTGAAACCGGGGATCCGGGCACCCAGGCGCTCGAGCCAGTTTCGCTGTTCTTGTGCCGCTTCGTAGCCATTGCCCATCAAACCGCCTCCGAACCGACCCTCCAGGGTCAGGGCTTCAAATGGTACCAGAGGTAGCAGCCGGCATTCCTCAGCGGATCCCGCTGCGAGTCACCGCCCGAAACAGGTAGAACCCTGTGAAGAGCCGAGAGCCTCTACTCTTGCTTCGCGGCCTTGTTCACGGCACGGTCCTTGCGATTGGCGACGATCTCGACCGCGCGGGCAAGCCCTTCCTCGGTCGGCTCGACGTAGCTGCACTTCTGGAAGTACTTCTCCGCCGCGCCCTCGTCGATCTGCAAGATCTTGGCGCGAGCTTTGTTGAAGCCCGGCTTGATCGCAACCTTCAAGTAGTAGGTCTGGCCCGCTTCGACCTCGACTTCCACGGCCGAGGTGTTCTCGGACTTGGTCCAGAACAACCGCTTTCCAGCGGGCACGTTGGCGAACGAGTAGGCCCTGGGTTTGGAGACCATGAGCAAGGAGTCATCGGAAAAGGCCCAGGTCTTGATCGCCGCTCCGACGGTGGCCGGCCGGAAAACGTAGACCGGGGCATGTCCTTCCCGAGGTTCACCTCGGCGCTGGTCGCTCTTGTCGAGCTTGTTGTAGTACTCGGCGGCGTGTGCCGCAACGGCCAGGCCGAGCACCCCGAACAGACAGGTCGTGACGACACCGACGGACAGTTTTCGCATGGCTCGTACCTCCTAGTTCCTCCATTATTCTCGAGCCGTGGGCGATGTGTGCGTGAGCGGCGGGCCCAGGCTCCTGGCCGAGTCCGTCAGGTAGAGATCGATCGCTTCCAGGCCCGATGGCTACTGTTTTCGTCCTCGTTCGGGCACACGTCCACTCCGGCGGTTCCGGCTGATCCCCGACAACGTTCGCCCGACAGGGGCGCTTGTCGGGACTGCTAGAGCCCAGGAGCGCTTCTACGAACGGTGCCGGCCGCAAATTGCGCGAGAATCACGATCGTACTTCCCGAGACGTTCCAGAGAATATCCCTGACATCGTAGACGCGGTTGGGAAGGATCGCCTGGATGCCCTCGTCACCCCACCCGGCCAGAGCCGCCAGCACCAGGGCGGTCGCGGCGGCACTCAGAGGGCTGCGTCCGAGTCTGACAGCTCGTTCCCTGCAGGCTCCGCACAAGAGGCCTCCGAGCAGCCCGTACTCGAGAAAGTGCAGCTTCTCCTCGGGCCGATCGACGAGCAGAACCGCCCCGCCGAAGGCGGCGCCGAAGGTCAGGAAGACCAGGCCCTCGCGCAGCCCGACACCACGAAACCGGACCACCCGGACGGCGCCCAAAGCCGCAACCACGAAGACGGCGCCGACCGTCAATCGCAGCAGATTGCGCTCTCTCAGAAACTCGACCGGCGCGCGGGCGAAGTAAAGAGTGGCGTAGATCGAGACGATCAGGGCGAGAGCGCCGATCCACCATCGTCGCTCTTGATCCGACCAGTTCATCCGCCGCTTCAGAACATCGCGCGGCGCGGGTCAGTCCATCTGCTTGCGGAGCACGGTCGGAATGTCGAAATCATCCACGTTCGACCAGTTCGGTCCGAAGCCTCCGGGATCTTCGCCCCGAGCCTGAGCTATGACTTTGCGGTAGAAGGGCACCTCCTCCGGCTGCTCGGGCTGCGGCTGCGCGGCCTGCGGCTGCGGCCGGGGCTGTGGCTCGGGCTCTCGGAGGGGTTGAGACTCCAAAGGCACGCGGAGCTGAGGCTCGCCGGCGGCACCCGAGTGCTGGGGACTGAAGAAGTCGTCGTGAGCCACGAGCGGCTTCACGACCGACACGTGATCGTGACTCGAAAAACCGGTAGCGATCACCGTGACCTTCATCTCGTCTTCGAGTGAATCGTCGATCACCATGCCCGAAATGATGTGGGCGTCCGGGTCGACGGCGTCCGAGATCACGCGCGCCGCTTCCGCCACTTCGTCCAGCGCCAGATCGCGGCCGCCCGAGATGTTGAGCAGCACACCGCGAGCGCCTTCGATCGAGGTCTCCTCGAGGAGCGGCGAGGAGATCGCGCTCTGTGCCGCCTCGATGGAGCGGTTCTCGCCCTTGGCGACCCCGGTGCCCATGAGCGCCATGCCCATGCCGGTCATCACCGTCTTGACGTCGGCGAAGTCCACGTTGACCTCTCCGGGTACCGTGATCAGGTCGCTGATACCCTGCACCGCCTGACGCAGGACATCGTCGGCGATCCGAAAGGCCTCCGCCAGCGGCGTGCCGCGCTCGACGAAGTTGAGCAGCCGCTCGTTCGGAATGGTGATCAACGTATCAACCGCGTCGCTCAGCTCCTCCAGCCCGCGCTCGGCCTGTTCCATTCGGCGGCGTCCCTCGAACGCGAACGGCTTGGTCACCACCGCGACGGTGAGCGCTCCGATCTCCGCCGCCAGCGAGGCCACAATCGGAATCGCTCCGGTGCCGGTTCCACCACCGAGACCGGCGGTCAGAAACACCATATCGGAACCCTGAAGCAGCTCCAAGATCCGATCGGTGTCCTCGAGCGCGGACTTGCGTCCGATCTCGGGATCGCCACCGGCACCCAGACCGCGCGTCAGGGACGTTCCGAGCTGGATTTTCTCCGGAGCTCGACATTTCCTCAGAGCCTGGAGATCCGTGTTGGCCGCGATGAACTGAATCCCGCCCATGCGCGAGTCGATCATCCGGTTGACGGCGTTGCCGCCGCCACCGCCGATACCGACGACCTTGATTCGCGCCGGCACCATGTCGTCTTCCAGAGTAATCGGCAGTTCGCCGTCCAACTCCTGATCAGTAAATAGAATCATGTCGAGCTCCTTTGAGAATAAAACCCCTCATAGCAAATCGGAAAACATCTCTCTCAAGCTACCGACCATGGAGCGCACGGAGGATCCCCTGCGCCTCGATGCTCGAAGCTTGTTCATTTCGGTTGCCTGTCCGTAAAGCAGCAGCCCCGAAGCCGTCGTCCAGATCGGCGAGCTGATCACGTCCACCAGGCCACCGAGACCCTGTGGCAGTCCATAGCGAACGCCGGTATCGAAAATCTGCTCCGTCATTTCCAGCAGGCCGTCCAGCTGCGCGCCACCACCGGTCAGGACCACTCCGCCGCGAAGCTCGCCCTCCATTCCGGCGCGCATGAGATCGTCACGCACCAGCGTCAGAATCTCCTCGGCGCGAGGCTGAAGGATCTGACAGAGCTCGGCCTTGGGCACCACCCGTGGCGGACCGCCGGCGACGGCGGGCACCGAGATGCCCTGCTCCTCGCCCAGCATGCCGGCCAGACAGCAGCCGTAGCGAACCTTAATCTGCTCGGCCTCGGCGAACGGCGTGCGCAACACCATCGCCAGGTCGTTGGTGAAGTGCCCCGAGCCCACCGGCAGCACGCCGCTGTGCTGTACTTCGCCCTCCGAGAAGTAGGCGTACTCGGTCGTGCCCGAGCCGAGATCAAGAAGCAGGACGCCCAGCTCCCGCTCGTCGTGGGTCAGTGCGGCCTCGGCTGTGGCCAAGGGCTCGAACACCATCTCGATAGCCTCGATTCCGGCACGGTTGACGCAGGTAAGCAGCGTCTTCGAGCGCGTCGTGTTACAGGTGACCAGATGGACCGCCACTTCCAGTCGCGAGCCCATCATGCCCAAGGGATCGGCGATGCCGCCCTGCTCATCGACGATGAACTCCTGCGGAATGGCATGCAGGATCTCACGATCCGAGGGCAGCGCCGCTGCCTGAGCCGCCTCGAGCGAGCGCTCGATGTCCAGGCGATTGATCTCCTGGTTCTTCCTGGCCACCGAGACCATGCCGCGCGAGTTCACGCAACGGGTGTCGGTACCGGCCATTCCGACATAGGCGCGAGCGACTTCGACGCCGGCCATCACCTCGGCCTCCTCCGATGCCTTCTTCAGAGCCTCGACTGTGGCCTCGACGTTGACGACGTGACCCTTGCGAGTACCGCGATTGGGCGCGTACCCCTTGCCCACGACCTCCATGAAGCCATGCTCGTTGGCCTGGCCGATCAACACACCGACTTTCGATGAGCCGATGTCGATGACAACGGTGTGGGAACTTGGCTTAGGCATTTCGTTCGCCCTCTAGGTTGTGCGGCTTCGGCGCCGCCGGTTGACACACAATTCGTCCATGGAATCTCAAATCGACCGCTCCGATCGGAGACAGCCGCATCAGTTTCTTCTCGAGCTGCGGGGCGTATCGAACCAGCGATGCCAGTCCGTCGGCCAGGTTGAGCGATGACACGAAGATCGGAAACGGCAATCCAGCCGTGATCACCCGAAAGTCGGTCGATGTCAGCGCACTGATCTCGGACAGGCCGTCACCAAAGGGCAGCTTCTTGCGACGCCACGAGTCGAGAAGCTCCAGGCCGTTGGCGATCAACTCCGGATGATCCTCCGGAGCCGACATCAAGACGAAGTCGCCCGGATCGATGTTCGAATCATAGGGGCCTATGACCCGGCCGGCGGAATCCAGGTACACGAGATTCGCGCCGAGCGCCATCAGAGCGGCTGGTTGCTTCTCCAGAATCTCGACCTCCAGACGGTTCGGCGGGCGTCGCCGCAGCATGACCCCACGGACCCAGTTGTGTCCGGCGAGAACCGTCTCCACATCGCGGAGACCGACCCCGAACAGACGCCGGCCCTCGAGGGTCTCGAGCCGCTGCTCCGCCCAGGACACCGACACCCGGCCGGTGCTCGCGACCTCCACTTCCTTCACCGTGAACTGATCGGAGAGAAGGATCCAACCGACGAGGACACTCGGCAGTCCAACTATGGCGACCGCGGCCGAAAACGGTCTGACCAGCCGGAAGAGGAGCTTGCGCCGGCGGTGCGGCGCAACGAACTGGCGCCTCCGGAAACGCTCCCGCTCGGGCGCAGGCAGCGGCGGTTGCCTCGAGTGATCGCTCACGCCGACTCCTCCGCCTGCTCCTGTGCGCCTTCGGCAGCCAGTTCGGCGCCGAGTCGATAAATATCGCCGGCACCCATGGTGATGATCACGTCGCCCGGCTCGACGGCCGTGTCGAGCTGCGCTCTTGCTTCCACGAAACCCATCGAGTCATCGACCCGCTGATGGCCGGACCTCCTGGCGGCATCGCTGACCAGGAGGCTCGTAACCCCCTCGATGGGAGCCTCTCGAGATGGATAGATCTCGGTCACGATCGCGTGTTCGGCGGCCAACAGAGCCTGGCCGAAGGCTTCGGCCTGCTCGCGAGTGCGGCTGAAGAGGTGTGGCTGGAAGACGACGTGCAATCGCCTACCGGGAAAGGTGACGCGAGCGGCCTCGAGCGTCGCCGCCACCTCGGTCGGATGATGAGCGTAGTCGTCGACCACTTCCGCTCCGTGCCAGCTTCCGAGTCGCTCGAAACGCCGGTGGACGCCGGAGAACTTCTCCAACGCCGAGGCGATCTGGTCGAAGTTCAGGCCCACCGCCCGGCCAACCGCCACCGCGGCGAGCGCGTTCTGGGCGTTGTGTCTTCCTGGTAACGGAATCTCGATCGAGCCGAGCGGCCCTTCGGCGGCCGAGTGCACGCTGAACCGGCTGCCTCCGTCGATGACTTCCAGGTCGCGGGCCGACAATTCGGCATGTGGAGAAAAGCCGTAGGTCAGCGTTCGGCGGTCGCTCAATCTGGGCAGAACCCCGCGCACGTTGGGGTCGTCCAGGCAGACAATCAACTCGCCGAAGAATGGGACCTTGGAAGCGAAGCGGACGAACGCGTCACAGATGTCGTCGAGATCCCGATAGGTGTCGAGATGATCGGTGTCGATCGAGGTTACGACCGCCAGAATCGGCTGCAGCCTCA
The DNA here is from genome assembly GCA_024224155.1 of bacterium. Classification (NCBI taxonomy): domain Bacteria; species bacterium. The sequence continues at coordinate 117,695 of JAAENP010000154.1, read as the reverse complement.
GGAAGCTGCGGTCGAACTCATCGGCCTCGGCGACCAGGTATTCACTGCGACCCAATCGTGCGCCGGTACCGGTAACTCGCAGCCGGCCGCCGACGATCACGGTCGGGTCCAGACCGGCCTCGGTCAAGAGGGTGCCGATCAGAGAGGTCGTGGTCGTCTTGCCATGGGTACCCGCCACCGCGATGCCGTACTTGAGACGCATGAGCTCGGCCAGCATCTCCGCGCGACGCACGATCGTGAGCCCTCGTTCCCTTGCCCCACGTACCTCGACATTCGTCTCGTCCACCGCCGAGGAGACGACCACCAGGTCGACCGACTCGAGATGGGCGGGTGAGTGACCAATCTCCACCTTGACTCCGAGGCTTCGCAGCCTGGCCGTCGCCTCGCTCTCGTGGAGATCACAACCGGTAACCGTGAGGTCGTAGTCGGAAAGGACTTCCGCGATACCGCTCATGCCGGCGCCGCCGATGCCGACGAAGTGGACGTTCGAGAGATCGGCGAACCGGCGAAACATCAGGCGACTTCCTCTTCCAGGACATCGGCGATCCGTGCCGCCGAGTCGGCGTGTGCCAGCGACCTGGCCGCCGTTGCCATCGCCTCCAAATGCGATCGATCACTCAGCAGTCGCGCGATCGCGTCGCCCAGCTTGGTCGATGTGACCTCGGCATCTGCCAGAGTCACGGCCGCCCCGGCGCTTTCCATCTGCTCGGCATTGAACCTCTGGTGCCCGGCGCCGGCAGCGGTCAGTGGAATCAGAATCGCCGGCCGGCCGGCCGCGGCGAGCTCGGCGGAAGCCAGCGCGCCGGCCCTCGAAATCACCAGATGAGCTGTCGCCATGGCCGCGGCCATGTCGTCAATGAACGGAACGATCTCGAGGTTCGGACCGGGCGCCAATCCGAGCTCCGCGTAGGCGGCCTCGACCGAAGCGCTGTGAGCGCGCCCCGTCTGGTGAGTGATGCCGAGCCTCGAGAAGCCATCGTCCGACGAAAGGCGCCGGACGACGGACGGAATCAGGCGATTGATCTGCAGCGCGCCCTGACTGCCGCCCAGGATCAGCAAGCGCGGGTCTCCGGCCGGCAAGGCGCCGATCTCGTGAAAACTCCTACGCACCGGAATCCCGCTGACATGGGCCTTGCACCTCAGCTGCCCGGCGGTCTCCTCATGCGCCACGAAAGCCGCCACGCACCATCTGGACGCAAGCCGATTGGCGGCCCCGGCCCTGGCGTTGGGCTCCAGCAGAAACGCGCGCCGACCGGCCAAACGGGCACCGAGGACCGCCGGCGTCGAGACATAGCCCCCGGTCCCCAGAACCACGTCGGCACCCACTCTTCGTACCAGCGCTCGCCCGCGCAGGCTCGAGCTCACCAAGGTACCGACCGCGCCGATCTTCGCCGCAAGCCCCTTCCCGACCCACGGTTTGGCCTCGAGGGCATGGAACGACAGGCCGGCCTCACGCACCAGGTTCTCTTCCATGCCCTGCTGGCGACCGACCCAACTCACCGTGTCACCTCGCTCCGCGGGCTCGGCTGCGATCGCCAGCGCCGGAAACACATGGCCGCCGGTTCCACCACCCGCCATGAGGACATGGATCGATTGCCGGTGACTCTCGCGACCTTCATCATGCATGCTGGGAAACGTTCAGAATCACTCCGCAGGCGGCCAGGCTCACGACCAGCGAAGAGCCACCGTAGGAAACAAAGGGCAGGTTGATGCCGGTCGCCGGAAGCAGTGCGAGCGCGACGCTGATGTGAACCGCGGCCTGGATCGAAAGCGCACCCGTGAGACCCCAGGCCAGATACCGGCCCAGCGCGTCCGGCGCTCGCCGACCCGCCCGCGCGCCGCGCCAGAGAAGCGCCCCAAACAGCGTCAGCAGAACGAGACCGCCGAGTAGTCCGAGCTCTTCGGCGACGATCGAGAAGACGAAATCCGAATGCGGATAAGGCAGGAAATGGAGCTTTTGAATCCCCTGTCCGAGACCGAGTCCGAATACTCCGCCCGAGCCAACGGCGATCAAGGACTGCAGGGCCTGAAAACCCGAGCCCAGGGGATCGGCTGCCGGATCCAGGAAGGCAAGCCAACGCGCCCGCCGGTAGGGCTCGAAGTAGATTGCCGCCGCCACCAGGGGACCGACGAGCGCACCGGCCGCGAGGATCCGCCATAGCGGCAGCCCGGCCAGAAAGAACATCAGCGCGGTCGTCGCGATCAACATGGCCGCGGTTCCCAGATCACGGCCCAGGAGCACGAGCACCACCAAGGCCCCCGCCGTCAGAATCGCCGGCACGACGAATCTCCGGTTCTCGCGCAGCGTGTCGGTCTTCGCCAGCTGATACGCCAGCAGGAGCACCAGCACGAACTTGGCCAGTTCCGACGGTTGAAACGACATCCCGGCGACCATCAGCCAGCGATTGGTGTTGTTGAGTGCCGGCGACACCAAGGCCAGTACCAGCAACCCCACCGTGGCGCCGAACAGGCTCCAGACGACGGTCTTGCGCCCGAACAGCTGATAGTCGAAATGCATCAGAAGCCACATGGCGACAATGCCGATAGCCGCCGCGAACACCTGTTTCATCATCAGCGCGCTCTCGGAGCCCTGAAAATTCTTGGCCGTGGCAGCGCTCGCCGAATAGACGGCGGTCAAGCCAAAACCCACCAGCACCAGCACGGTGGTAAAGAGAACGGCATCAAAGGCCAGCTTCTTAGCCATTCGAGCCTCCTCCGATCGGATCTTCATCGGCCGGATCTCCTTCGGCCGACCGCGCCGAGACCAAAGCACAGACGAGCTGGTGGAAGTGGTCGCCGCGCGCCGCGAAGTTCGAGTACTGATCGAAGCTCGTACAGGCCGGCGACAGAAGAACGGTTTCGCCTCGCACGGCCTCTTCGGCCGCGCGCCGCACCGCCGATTCGAGATCGCCGGCGTCTTCCAGCGGCGTCGAGCCCTCGAGCTCCGTTCGAAGCTCGGCCGCGGTCTCTCCGATCAAGTAGGCACGAGCCGCCTTCTCGCTCACCGGCTGACGCAACGGCCCGAAACTCTCGCCCTTGCCTCGACCGCCGAGAATCAGATGTACGGTGCCCTCCGGCATGGCTTCGAGCGACTTGAGCACCGCGGCCACATTGGTGCCCTTCGAATCGTCGATCCAGTGAACGCCGTCGATGAGCGCAACGGTCTCCATTCGATGAGGGAGTCCTTCGAATCGAGCCAGCGCGGCGCTGAAACCGCCCGGAGCGGCCCCCATCGAGCGAGCCAGAAGCGCGGCCGCCATCGCATTCTCGAGGTTGTGCGCTCCCAGCTGTCCCACGTCCGAGCTACGAAACAGCTCGCGCGCACCGGTTTCGGGATCGACTTCCACCACGAGATCTCCGTCGAGATAGCAGCCGTCTTCGACCTTCTCGTGGCGCGAGAAATAGCGCTTGCGTGCGTGGGTACCAACCCGACGCACCAAGGGATCGTCCGCGTTGAGAACCGCGAAGTCGTTCTCTTGCTGGCGCGCGAACAGGTTCGCCTTGACCGCGAGATAGCTTTCCAAGGTACCGTGTCGATCCAGATGATCCGGTGACACGTTGAGCAGAGCCGCCGCCTTGGGCCGAAACCTGGAGACCGTCTCGAGCTGAAAGCTAGACAGCTCGACGACGAAAACTCGGTCCGGTGCCCCATCGACTACCGACACCAGGGGAACTCCGATATTGCCGCAGACCTCCGCAGCAATTCCGGAAGCCTCGAGCAGCGCTCCGGTCATGGCTGTGGTCGTACTCTTGCCGTTGCTGCCCGTGATGCCCACCACCCGGCCGTCCAGATGCGGAAAGGCGAGCTCGACCTCGGCCAGCACCGGGATGGCCCGCTTCCGGGCCTGTTTCAGGATCGGCCTGTCGAGTGGTATCCCCGGGCTGACCACCACCGCGTCGATTGCCGGCGGCAGCCGGCTCGGCTCCTCACCCAAGACCAGCTCGACATCCGCGCCAGCGGCGCCCGCGGCGAGGGCGCCAAGCTCCAGATCCTCGGCGTAACGCCGGTCGACACCCACCACTCCGATGCCGCGATCGCGGAGAAATTCCGCGGCTGCCGCCCCGGAGGCGCCGAGGCCATACACCAGAACCCGCTGCCAGGTTCGCTGTTCTTGGTCCTGCTTCATCTCAACTTCAACGTCGACAGTCCAATCAACGAAAAGAGAAACGCGAGAATCCAGAAGCGCACGATGATCTTGGGCTCCGACCAGCCACTCAGCTCGAAGTGGTGGTGGATCGGCGCCATGCGCAGCACCCTCTTGCCGGTGAGCTTGAAAGATGTCACCTGCAGGATGACCGACAGGGCCTCCATCACGAACAGTCCGCCGACCAGAACCAGGACAATCTCCTGCTTGGAGAGCACGGCCACGGTTCCAATCGCGCCGCCCAACGCCAGCGAGCCCACGTCGCCCATGAAGACCTCGGCCGGATGGGCGTTGAACCACAGGAACCCGATGCTTGCCCCGACCAGAGCGCTGCAAAACACCGCCACCTCGCCCACACCGCGAACGAATGGAACCTGAAGATAGTCGGCGACCACCGCGTTCCCGGCAACGTAGGCGAAGATGCCGTAGGTCGCCGCGGCAATCAGCACCGCGCCGATCGCCAGGCCGTCGAGTCCGTCGGTCAGATTGACCGCGTTCGACGATCCGACCAGGAGCAGCGCAACGAAGGGCACGAAGAGCCAGCCGATGTTGAAGACCGCGTTCTTGAAGAACGGGAGCGCGATCGTCGAGGCCACTTCGAACTCCCCGGGCAGCGACAGCATGACGATCGCCGCGACCGCCCCGACCAGTGCTTGTAGGAGAAATTTGGTTGCCGCGCTCAGGCCGCGGCTGTGCCGACGGCGGATCTTGAGCCAATCATCGGCAAAGCCGATCAGCCCGAACGCGACCGTGACGGCCACCACCAGCCAGATCAAGGGGTCTCCGAGGTTCGCCCAGAGCAGAGTCGACACGAGAACCGCGAACAGAATCAGCAGTCCGCCCATGGTGGGGGTACCGGCCTTCGTGTGATGGCTTTCGGGCCCCTCTTCACGGATGCTCTGACCGATCGACCAACTCTGGAGCCGGCGTATGAACCAGGGGCCGAGGACGAGCGAGAGAATCACAGCCGTCACGATCGCACCGGCCGATCGAAACGTGATGTAGCGAAAAACGTTGAAAGCCGCGATGCGCTCGGCCAACGGAAACAGCAGGTGGTAAAGCACTACTCTTTCCCTCCCGAGAGCAGTCGATTCACCACGACATCGAGACCGATGCCCCGCGAGCCCTTGACCAGAACAACATCGCCGGGCTCGAGCTCCTTGAGGGCCGCGACCGCTGCTTCCTCGGCGTTCTCCATCCAGATCGCCGAGCCACCGGCCTCGCTTACGCCCTCGGCCAGCGCGCGCGCCTCTGCGCCCACCGCCAGAACCGGAGCAAAGCCAAGGCCTGCCGCCTCGCGGCCGAGCTGGCGGTGGAAGTCGGGCGATCCCCCACCGAGCTCGAGCATCGACCCGAGTACGGCCCAATAGCGTCTGCCCTCGAGGGCTCGAGCGCTAGCCAGCGACTGGGACAGCGCGTCGGGATTCGAGTTATAGCTGTCGTCTACCAGGTAGGCGCCCTCGGGCAGGCGATGAATCACGCCACGCATCGACCCGGGCTCGGCCTTCGAGGCGGCCTCAAGGATCTCCTCGACCCGCAGCCCGACGGTGTACGCACAGGCCGCCGCGGCCAGGAAGTTCTCGACGTTGTAACGCCCGTAGAGCGGCAGATCCGCCGAATGGCGATCGTTCCCGACACGGAAGACGAACCGGCTGCCGCCGCCTGCGAGCTCGACCACATCCTCAGCACGAAACTCGGCGTCCTGTTCGAGCCCGTACCAGACTTTCCGCCCCGGGTAGCGGGAGGCGATTCGAACCAGCTCCGGATCGTCGGCGTTCGCGATGACCGTGCCTTCGGCGGAAAGGCCCTCAAGAATCTCCGCCTTGGCTTCGGCAATACCCTGAAGACTCTCGAAGAATTCGAGGTGTACCGGCCGCACGTTGGTGTAGATGACGAAATCGGGACGGCCCAGCTCGGCAAGCTGACGCAGCTCGCCTGGAGTCGACATGCCCATTTCGGCCACCATCCACTCCGTCTGATCCGGGACGCCGAGAAGCGAGATCGGGAATCCGAGCAGATTGTTGAGGTTGCCCGGGTTGCGTGCCACCGTGAATCGTTTCTCCAGCATCTGTGCCAGGAGGTCCTTGGTCGTGGTCTTGCCCGTGGACCCGGTGATCGCGATCAGGCGCTCCGGCAGACGCTCGCGGACGTGGCGGGTGAGGGAATGAAGAGCCGCCAGGGAATCGTCGACCTTGATCAGCCCGCCGGCGACCGTCGGCGCCACCAACTCCTCGACCACGGCGCCCGCGGCGCCACGACTGAGCGAGTCATCCACGAACCGATGACCGTCCGTCTGCTCGCCGGAGAACGCAAAGAACAGCTCACCGCCTGTAATCCGGCGCGAGTCGAGCGCCGCACCCGTCCAGCGCGCGTCCGGATCGCCGTAGATCAACTGTCCACGCATGGCTTCGGCGGCTTCCCGCATCGTTCCGCTAGCCAAGTCGGGCCTCCAGCGCCATGATCAGCTCCTCGCGATCGGAGAACGGCCGGATCTCGTCGCCGATGATCTGACCTTCCTCGTGCCCCTTACCGGCAACCAGAACCAGCCAGTCTTCGTCGGCAATCGAGATCGCCCGAGCGATCGCTTCGCGACGATCCGGAATCACTCGGTACGAGTCGTTACCGCTCTGCTCGAGCCCCTCTTCAACCGCGGCAATGATCGCCAGAGGATCCTCGCGACGGGGATTGTCCGATGTCACGATCGGCAGGTCCGCAAGCTCGCCGGCGGCGCGACCCATGAGCACTCGTTTTCCCGGATCGCGATCGCCCCCACAACCGAAGACGCAGGCGATCTTGCGACCAGCCGCGATCTCGCGCAGCGAGCGCAAACTGGCGGCCAACGCCGCATCGGTGTGGGCAAAGTCGATGAATACCGGAAAGGGCTGACCGCGATCGACCGGCTCGAGACGGCCGGCCACCGGGCCGAGCCGCTCCAGACCCGCGATGACCGCCTCGGCGTCCAGCTCGAGGGCTTCTCCACAAGCCACCGCCGCGGAGAGATTGAGAAGGTTGAGGCGCCCGCGAAGCCGCGACGAGACCGAGAGCTCGCCTCGGGGCGTGCGCAACGTCGCACCGATTCCTTCAATCGACAGCGCCGCCTCGACCACGGAGACGTCGCCATCACGTTCGCCGAAGGTCGTAAGGCGTACACCGCGCGCTCCGAGGTCATCGGCGAGCCTGCGTCCGTAGGGGTCGTCCACATTCAACACCGCCCGACCTTCAGGCTTGAGCTGCTCGAAGAGTCGGCGCTTGGCGGCGAAGTACTCTTCGAAGCCACCGTGAAAATCAAAGTGATCGCGTGAGAGATTGGTAAAGGCGGCAACATCGAAACCCACGCCGGCGGCGCGATCCAGGACCAACGCGTGCGACGACACCTCCATCACAACCGCTTGGCCGCCGCGCTCGACGATGTCGTGCAGCAAGGGGAACAGGTCGGTGGCCTCGGGAGTCGTGCGGCCCGCTTCGATCGCGAGATCTTCGAATCGATGGCCCAGTGTTCCCACCGTACCCGTGGGGCGGCCCGCGGCTTCCAGCATCGAGGCGACCAGGGCAATCACCGTGGACTTGCCGTTGGTGCCGGTTACCCCAACCATCACCAGATCCCGATCCGGATGATCGTGCAGCCGAGCGGCCAGAAGCCCCATCGCCGCCCGCGGATCGCCGGCGCGTAGCCAGGGTCCGTCATAGTCTGCGGGGGGATCGCCCACCGAAAGCACTCCGGCGGCGCCTCTGGCCCGCGCCTGAGCCACAAAGGCTCGACCGTCGAAACGGTCCCCCACTAGGGCGACGAAGAGATCTCCGCTACGCACCCTGCGGGAGTCGTGAGTCACGCCTGTGACTTCGAAGTCCTGCTCCAGGGCTTCGATCGGCAAACCTCGAATCAGTTCTGACGCGCGCATCACCTCGTGCATGATCAAGAGCTCGCTCCGAGCCAGATCTCGATCTCTCCTCCAGCCTCGGTCAACGGCCGCCCGGCCTGCGGGGACTGCAGCTCGACAAAGCCACTGCCATGCAGCCTGGGCCTGAGACCGCTTTGAGCCAGCGTCTGAATCGCTTCCCGAGCGGTCAGCCCGCGGACATCGGGTATCTCGTCGCTTGCTGTCGTCGCGCCGGTTGGGGGCCGTACGGTGCGAGCCAGCAACGTGCCGGTTGCAGGCACCGGCGCACCGGTCTCGAGTGTCGGTTCAAAGTCCTCGGGAGCACCGGGAGCAACTCCCAAGTAGGGAAGAACGCGGGTCATGATGGCAGCGAACACCGGAGCCGCGACCTCGCCGCCGTAGAAGAGACCCCTAGGCTCGTCGAGCATCACCATCGCCACGACCTCCGGACGACGCGAAGGCACGAAGCCCAAGAAGCTCGCGACGTAGCGATCCGGGAGATAACCGACTCCCGGGAGCGCTTTTTGGGCGGTACCGGTCTTGCCGGCGACCCGATACCCGGGAACCGCTGCCTGCGCTCCGCCCCCCTCCTCGACCACTGCCTCGAGCAGACGGGTCAAGGACCGCAGGGTCGCGGCGCTCACCACGGGGCCGTCGGACTCGGCGCGCGCGGGCGCCTCCCGGCGACCGCCGCGATCGACGGTCGCGACAACGTGGGGCTCGACCAGGTAGCCACCGTTGGCCATCGCGCCAAAGGCTCGAATCAGCTGGACCGGTGTCGCCGAGATTCCCTGACCGATGGAGAGATAAGCGGCTTCGTACTTCGACCACTTCTCGACGCCGCGTACGATCCCCGAATTCTCACCCGGAAGATCGATATCGGTCGCCGAACCGAAACCAAAGCGGCGGGTGTCATCGAAGAATTCCGAACGCTCTAGCCGCAGGCCGGCCTTGATCGCCCCGACGTTGCTGGAACGCGCAATCACCTCACGAAACGTCAACTCCCCGAAGGGTTTATGATCCCGAATCCGGGTCGAGCCGATCGTGATCTCACCCTGCTCGCAGTCGATGACATCCATGGGGTCGATCAGGTTGCGTTCGAGAGCCGCGGCCGCGGTGATCGCCTTGAAGGTCGACCCCGGTTCGAATGCATCCTCCACGGCCGCGTTGCGCCATTGAGCTCGTTCGTAGTCGCCGAACCGATTGGGATTGAAAGCCGGCAGCGAGGCCATCGCGAGAATCGCCCCCGTGTGTGGCTGCATCAGGACCGCAACGCCGGCCCGCGCATGACTCTTTTCGAGGGCTCGAGCGAGCTCGTCCTCGACGATGTACTGAACCGTGGCGTCGATGGTCAAATGAAGATCGGCCCCGGGCGCGGCGTCGATGAAAGAGAAGCCCGGCGCCACGACCCGGTCGTTTAGAGCATCCTTCAGGAAACGGCGACGCATCGGCTCGCCCGAGACGACCGAATCGTAGGCCAATTCGAGGCCCGCCAGCCCCGAATGGTCCGTCCCCACGAACCCGAGTACCGGTCCCGCGAGCTCATCCAGGGGATAGAAGCGTTTGCTCTCCTCTACGAAACCAATGCCCTCGATGTCGAGCTTTCGAAGCGCTTCGGCGACGGGCGGATCGAGCTGTCGAGTCAACCACAGCCATGGTCGTTCATCGATCAGCCGCTCGAGCACGCCGGCCGGTGTCGAACCGAGTATGGGGGCGATCCGTTCGGCAGCGTCTTCGACATCGGCCAGCTTGTGCGGCAAAACGTAGGCCGAGTCGACCGCCATTGAAACCGCCAGCTTGCGGCCGCGGGCGTCGAAGATCGTGCCCCTCGGCGGCGCCAGGTCGACCATCTGGAGTTGCTGATCAAACGCCCGCCGTGCGTAGCTCTCGTGCTCGACAACCTGCAACTGGTAGAGCCGAGCCGAGATGCCCGCGGCCCACAGGGCCATCACGACCAAAAAGACCACGAGGCGGCCCTTCACCGTGCCACCTCGGCGAAGATCAGCTGTTCCGCCGCCGGTGGCGACATCCCGAGCTCGGCAATGGCACGCTCTTCGATTCGCTTGGGGCTCTCGAGAAACGACGCTTCGAGCCCAAGGCGTCGTTCAAGCTCCACCTGCTGTTCGACCCGCTTTTCGAGGTCATGGATGCGATAGCCGACCCGGAGCACCTCGACGTGAAGCCACACGTAGACCAGAGCACAGGCTCCGAGCGGCAGCAAGACGCTCGCCACCCAGAGAAGCTCTCGACGGCGTCGGCGATCACGCTCCCGAATGAGGTAGGTGTTGCTGACCGGCCGAACGACCGCATACGAACGCCTCACGAGTCGCCTACAACCTCCTCGCCGCCCGCAGCCGGGCAGACCTAGCCCGCGGATTGATCTCGATCTCCTCTACGGACGGACGCACCGGCTTCTTGGTGAGAACCTCGATGACCCTGGTCTCCGAGTGGGGCCGGCCGGTGATCTCGTCGATCTTGCCTCGAGCAAGCCGCCGCAACGAGTTCTTTACCAGGCGATCCTCCAGGCTGTGATATGAGATCACCACCAGTCGGCCCTCGGCCTCGACCAGCTTGATGACCTCGTCCAGTAGGGTTTCGAGTCTCGAGAGCTCTTTGTTGACCTCGATTCTGAGCGCCTGAAATACGCGGGTCGCGGGGTCCACCCGACCCTCCCTGCGGCCGCGACGGCCGGACCTGCCTCCGGCCTTGGCCCGGTAAACCACGCGCTTCAGGTCATCCGTCGTCTCGAGCGGCTTTCTGTCACGTTCCTCCGCCAGTGCCCTCGCGATCCGACGCGCCTGTCTCTCTTCACCATGCTGCCAAAGAATGTTCCGCAACTCTTCCTCCGAGTATGTGTTGACGACGTCAGCTGCCGTCGGACCTTCGTTTCCCATTCGCATGTCAAGGGGCCCGTTCCACCTGAAGCTGAATCCGCGCTCGGCGGAATCCAGCTGTAACGACGAGACCCCGAGATCCGCCAACACTCCTGCCGCGAGTCCTTCCTCGAGCTGCTCCAGAACGTCTGGAAGATCGGCGAAATCCGCCTGGACCAGTCGTAGCCGCGGTCCGAATCGCTCGAGACGCCGCCGCGCCACCCCCAGTGCTTGTGGATCGCGATCGACACCCAGAACACGAGCCTGGGCGCTTGCCTCGAGGATCGCTTCCGTGTGTCCTCCGAGACCCACGGTGCAATCGACAAACAAGCCCCCTCGCTCCGGTTGCAGAAAAGTGACGACTTCGCGAAGAAGGACCGGTTTGTGTTGCACGCAATTCGTTTCAATGAACCTCTGCTCGAGTGCGGCTAGATGCCGCGCTCGCTCAGGTATCCGAAATCCTCGTCAGTAAACGGCTGCTCGCGGAATCGCGCAAGCAGTCGCTCGTGGTTCCAGACCTCGAGGTGGTCCAACCGACCGGCCACGACCACCTCACCGGTCATGTCCGCGCTCTCGCGGAGAAGCTGAGGCACGACGACTCGGCCCTGGGAGTCGAGCTGCGACTGTTGGCCGAAGTAGGCAACTCGCTCCAGATAGCGTCTCTTGGTCCGATCGGTCGAAGGCAGACCGGCCAGGCGTTGCTCGAACTCTTCCCAAACGCCCAGCGGGTAGAGGTGCACCGAATCACCGACGACCGATGTCAGAAACAGTTCGCGGCCGTAGCGTTCTTCCAGGACTCGACGGAAGTTCGTCGGGACCTTTAGCCGTCCCTTATCGTCGATTTTTGCTGGCGCACTTCCCCGAAACATGAACAGGACACACCTTCCATGGAAACCTGGGCGACTTTACCATCAGACTCCACTCCTGTCCATTTTGCTCCACCTTTTTTGCAGACCGTAAACGGAGCGTAAATCACCGGCAGAGCGCTCCGAATCACGTTCGCGAATCGTCCGGCCTAGCCGTCCTGTGATTCGCTGCCGGGGCTCAGTCCGTCGCTCGCATCCAGGCTCTCGACCGCGCTCGGCTCGCTGCCGCTGACCTCGGCGCGAAAACCGGCCGCTTCGGGCGGAGGATGCGCGACGATGAAGGCCTGGTCTTCGAGCTCGCGCAGGTATTCGGCCTGCTGCTTCTCGATCCGGCGGGCCCGTTCGGCAACTTCGAGCTGCTCGCGGACTTCGGCGAACTCCCGCACCCGCGCTTCCCGGCGCTCGAGCACCTGCAGCAGATGCAAGCCGCCGCGCGCCGCCGTCGGCTCGGTGACGCCACCCGCCTCCACGCCTACGATCGCAGCTTCGAGCTGCTCGTCGAGATCACCGGCCTCGACCCAGCCCAGGTCGATCCACCCGGTGGTCGAGCCCGCGGCTTCCCTCTCTGCCAGAAGCTCGTCGACCTCGCCGCTAGCGATCGCTTCTCTCAGTTCCTTCGCCACGTCGGACAATGCCGCGGCATCGAGTCCCGACGACTCGAGAACGATCACCTCGCGCAGCAGAACGGCAGCGGTGGTGCGGAATTCGTCGGGATGAGCGCCGTAGTAGCGTCGAAGATCCTCTTCCTCGAAGCCTACCTCGGAATAGACTTCCAGGCCAAAGACCTCCCGGATTCTCAGACTGTTCTCGATCTGCTTGCGCAGGTCCTCCCGCGTGAGCCCGGACTGACGCAGGGCTTCTTCGAAGTCCTCGTCGGTCTCGATCCCGAAGCTCTGCTTGGTGTTCTCCAACGCCTCCTGTAGCTCGGACGGGCCGATCCGTACTTCGAGCTGATCCGCGCGCGACAGGAGGAGCATTTCCTGGAACAGATTGTTCATCGTGTCGGTTCCGACGCTGGCCAGTTGGCGCTGACGCTCTTCTTCCGACAGTTCCGAGCGCGCCAGGGACCGGACCCTCTCCTGCTTGAGTTTTTCGTAATCCAGGAGAGTCGCGATCCGATCGTTGACCCGAAGGACAATCCGGTTGACCTCCGCGACCGCGGGAACGGCCGCCAAGAGAATCGCGGCTGACAGGATCACCGAAGCACTCTTCGAGAGTCTTTTTCTAGCCATATTTCCCCTGGTACTGGAACGGAAGGTTCCGCGCGTAGAGACGCACATTGTAGCGCCTGACCGCTCGTTCGAGGAGATCGCGCACGGCTTGACCCCGCTTTTGCTCCTTCAACTCCTCGATGATGTACGGAACCGCTTGATCGAGCGGCGTCTGAGTCTCCGGGTAGCGCTCCGAAATCTGAAAAACATGAAAGCCGTAATCCGCCGCGATGATCTCGCTGATCTCGTCCGGAGACAGGCCGAAGATCTGATTGGCGATCTCGGGTGGCAGGTCCTCACGACTCAAAACGCCTTGATCACCCCCCACCTCGGCTCGCGGTCCCTGGGAGAGTCTACGCGCTACGTCTTCGAAAGGCACCCCTTCGGCCAGCTCTCGCGCCGCCCGCTCCGCCGTGGCTCGATCCTCGACCAGGATTTGACGCAGTCGCACACTCTCGGGCCGGCGGAACCGATCCGGGTTCGCTCGGTAGAAGGCCTCCACTTCGCCGCGGTCAATGGCACCGCTAGAGCCGGAAACCAGCCGAGCGACTGCCGCGCTGGGTCGCCTCGCTTCGATCCCCTCGTCGGCCGCCAGCCGGGTCAGAAGCAGCTCCTCGAGGAACTGATCGAACAGGCTCGACAGAACCTCGCTGCCGAGCGAAGGCGCATCTACAATCGCGTTTGCCGCCAAGTACGCCTCGAACTCGACATAGGGCACGGCCTGCCCACCGAGCTCCGCGGCAACGTTGGCCGCCGGCGCGCCCCGGCCGCAGGCCAGAGTCATGAGCGCGGCAAACACAGACAGGGTGGTGGCGATTGTCTGCCTCAACTGGCGGAAAGCTCCTCCAGGACCTCGTGGGCCCTTGCGACCAACCGTTCGTCGGGTACGCCGGCCCAAGTTAACACTCCGCTCGGACTGAATGAGAGCTGGTCGCGCTCACCGACGAAACGGATGAGATCGTCGGCCGCGATCCGGGTATCGTGCCGGAAACGGATCTTGAGCGCGCCGGATCCGCCGGTGATCGATTGCACGCGCAGCTCCTCGGCCGATCGCCTGAGGGCCGACACCTCGAGCAGGCGGTAGACAGCTTTCGGAGGCTCACCGTAGCGATCGCGTAGTTCGGCGATCAGATCCTCGGACGCCCCCTCCCCGGCGGCTATCTGGCGATAGAGCTCCAGCCTGAGATTCTGCTCGGCGACATAGTCCTCGGGCACAACCAACTCGAACGGCAACTCGATGGCCGTCGAGATCGACTCGGCGATCTCCTCTCCCTGGAGCTCACGTACGGTTTCATCGAGCATCTTGAGATAGGTTTCGAGCCCCACAGCCGAGATGTGTCCGCTCTGCTCGGCCCCCAGAAGATCTCCCGCGCCTCGAATCTCCAGGTCGCGAGCCGCGACCCGGAACCCGGCACCCAGCTCGGTGAACTCACGGATCGCCTCCAGGCGCTTGCGAGAGAGCTCCGTCAGGGCTTGTCGCGGTGGCGTCAGTAAATAGCAGAAAGCCAGCCTGCGGCTTCGGCCCACCCGGCCGCGCAGCTGGTAGAGCTGCGCCAGGCCGAAGCGGTCGGCCCTGTGCACCAGAATCGTGTTGACGTTGGGGATATCGATGCCGTTCTCGATGATGGTGCTGGCGAGCAGAAGATCGTGTTCGCCGGCCTTGAACGCATGCATTCGCTCGGCCAACGCCTTCTCGGCAAGCTGGCCATGTCCGATGATGATCCGGGCCCGCGGACAGATCTCTCGCAACTGTTCCGCCATCTCTTCGATGCTCTCGACCCGGTTGTAGACATAGTAGATCTGGCCGTTCCGATCGAGCTCGTACTCGACCGCCTCGCGCACCAGCTCCTGTCCGAAAGGCACAATGGCCGTCTCCACCGACATTCGGTCTCTGGGCGGCGTTTCGATGGTCGAGAGATCACGCACTCCGGCCAGGGAGAGCTGCAGGGTGCGCGGCACCGGGGTCGCGGTCATCGCCAAGACATGCACGTTCTTCTTGAGTTTGCGCAGGCGCTCCTTCTGTGCGACCCCAAAGCGCTGCTCCTCGTCGATGATCAGGAGCCCCAGCTTCGAGAACTCGAGATCCCTGCTGAGCAGGCGATGGGTCCCGATCAGTATGTCTATCTTGCCCTGCCCCAGACGCTCGCGGACCTGAGTGACTTCCATCGGCGTGCGAAACCGCGACACCATGTCGACTTCGACCGGAAAACCCGCAAAGCGTTTGCGAAACGTCTCCAGATGCTGGTCCGCAAGGATCGTGGTGGGCGCCAGAACCGCGACCTGGAAGCCTCCGTCGACCGCCTTGAAGGCCGCTCGCATCGCGACCTCGGTCTTGCCGAAGCCCACGTCGCCGCACAGAAGTCGATCCATCGGACGCGGGTCCTCGAGGTCTCTCTTGACCGCGGTGATCGCCTGGAGCTGGTCGTCCGTGGGTTCGTAGTCGAAGGCCGCATCGAACTGTCTCTGGAGATCCGAGTCCGGGGGCATCGCCGGCGCCTCGGCGAGCTGGCGCTCGGCGTAGAGCTTGAGTAGATCTCCCGCCATTTGGCGCATGCCCGCCTTGACGCGCTCCTTTTTGCGAACCCAGGACGTTCCACCCAGCCGATCGAGTCTTGGGGCCACACCGTCAAACCCGAGATAGCGCTGGATGCGGTCGAGCCCGGACGGCGGCAGCAGCAGTGTGCGGCCGCCCGAGTATTGAATCTCGAGTGCCTCGACGCCGCCCGGAGCTGCTCCCCGCGAAGGTGACCGCAGCGTCTCGGGTATGTGCGAATCATCGTCGTCGCGCAGGCCCAGGCTCCGCAAGCCGACGAACTGACCGATGCCGTGATCCTCGTGAACGATGAAGTCACCGAGCTTCAAATCCCGGAGTCCCGAGAAGAAGACCGAGCCCCCTCGTCGGCGCCGGCGTGGCGCGACCGGGCGAAACAGCTGGTCCTCGGAGAAGAGTGCGACACTCGCAGCCGGCAGCCGAAATCCGCGGCTTAGCTCGCCGGCGGCGAGACGAACACCATCCCATCCGAGAGCGAGCCCATAGCTCTCGCAGAAAGCCTCCAGACGCCCTCGATGCTCGCTCGGAGCGGCGATCACGACGCTCTCCCCGCGCGCGAGCGCTCCAACCACCTCGTTTGGAAAGCGCTGGAGCTGGTTGTGAAAGAGATCGGTCGAGCCGCCGCCGAAGTCCACCGCCCCGGCTTCGGAAACACTGTTCGAGATCGTAAGCGTCGCAGCTTCCACCAGGGCCTCGACCGTCGCCTTCGGGTGCAGAAGAAGATCTTCGGCCAATGCCAGCTCGTTTGCGAGGTGCCTCTGCCTGCGATCCAACGCCAGCCGATCGGCGTAGGAGCTCACCTCCGCTTCGACATCGCCGGGCTCGAAGGCACATATCAACGGCTCGTCTTCCAGCCAATCGAGCACCGTTGTGGCTTCGCCCTCCAGTGCCGGTAGAAGCTCTTGCCAACCGGGAAATGGCACGCCCCCGAGCAGGCCCTCGACGCGGGCCTCTTCCTCGGCACTCAGGTGAGTCGCCTCCTCGAGAAGAACGGCGCCGAGCTCGGCCATTCGGTCCGCGCCGGCTTCAAAGAGAGTCAGAGGCAAGAGCCTGGTGCTCGCGATCACTTCGCGCGACCTCTGATCTCCCGGATCGAAGGAGCGTAGCGACTCGATCTGGTCGCCGAAGAAGTCAAAGCGAACGGGGAGATCGAGTCCCGGAGGAAAGCAGTCGACGATGCCTCCGCGAACGGCAAAGGCGCCGACCTCTTCGACCAGGTCGAGCCGCTCGAATCCCAGGTCGATAAGACCATCTACCAAAGCTTCGAGCTCCATCCGCTGACCACGCTTGACCGTGAGGGTCCGGCCCGCCAGAGCATTTCGCGACGGCAGCTTGCGAAACAGGCCCGCCGGCGTCGTGATCAGGATTCTGACATCGCTTCGCGCCAGGCGGTCGAGAGTCACGACCTCGCGCACAGCGATCGACATCGGCACGGCCGCCGACTGATAGGGCGTCAGAGATGGCGGCGAGAAAAAGGCTGCGGTGGTTCCAAAGAACTCCGCCGCGGCTCGCCAGGCCAGGGCCGTCGACTCGCGCGGCGCGATCACGAGGCCCGCTCGCCCTCTCTCTTCGGTCAGCAGACCGTGAATCCAGGCCGCGGCTTCCACCGGCAGCCCGCTCGCGCCGCCGAGTTCTCGGCTCAACCGACGATACGGATCCGACGCCCGAAGCCGCTCGTTGTGAATGCCCCAGTCGTCCATCATGCAATCAAGTGTATTTCGGTCCCAGCCGACGGGCACACTCCGAGTGTTAGCATCGCGCTCGCATCGATGAGAACTCCGAGGAGGTCGGGTATATGAGACGAGCGATTCTAGCGCTGCTGCTTGGCGGCTTGGCGCTGGCGGCAACCGGCTTGGTACCGGGTCTGGAAGCCGGCACCGACAGCAGCGGCGCCTTGGCGGCAACCGGCGCGACCAGCCCGGCCGTCGAGCCGCCGGCCGTCTCGCCGAGCGGCACCGATACCGCCCATGCCTCCGATCCCGCCGACAACGGCGGACACTCGGAAGGCGGTGGGCACCAAAGCCCTGTCACGCCCGTGCTCCTCGGACTCGTCATCATTCTCATCGCCGCGAAACTCGGAGGAGAAATAGCGGAACGAGTTCACCAGCCGGCCGTCCTGGGCGAGCTGGTCGCGGGCGTCGTCTTGGGCAACCTCGCGCTGGTCGGATTCCACGGCTTCGACTTCCTCGCCAGCAACGAGGGAATAGCGATTCTGGCGGAGCTCGGAGTCGTACTCTTGCTCTTCGAGGTAGGAATGGAATCGAACGTGCGCGAGATGCTCTCGGTGGGTTCGTCGAGCCTGCTGGTGGCCTGTCTTGGAGTCATCGCGCCGTTCTTTCTAGGCTGGGGCGTCTCGTTGTGGCTGCTGCCCAGCGAGGACATTCTGGTTCACGTGTTCATCGGCGCCACGCTCTGTGCCACCAGCGTCGGGATCACCGCCCGCGTGTTGACCGATTTGGGCAAGGTCTCGACACGGGAAGCCAAGATCGTCCTCGGCGCCGCGGTGATCGACGATGTCCTCGGCTTGGTGATTCTCGCCGTGGTCTCGGGCATCATCGCGGCCGCCAACACCGGCGGCACGCTGGCAGCCACCGATGTCCTCGCCATTATCCTGAAGGCCACCGCGTTCCTGGTAGGCGCGATCGTGATCGGCAGCTGGCTTTCGCCCAGACTCTTTCGCGTGGCCAGCCGGCTTCGGATCCGCGGTCTTCTCCTGAGCCTGTCGCTCGCATTCTGCTTCTTGCTGGCGTATCTCGCCAATGTGATCGAGCTGGCGCCCATCGTCGGCGCTTTCGCCGCGGGCTTGATCCTCGACGAGGTTCACTACCGGGACTTTCTGGGTCGGGGAGACCACGCCCTCGAAGAGCTCCTGCATCCGATCAACACGTTTCTGGTGCCCGTGTTCTTCGTGCTGATGGGGATCAAGGTCGACCTGTCGACATTCGGCCAGGTCGAGGTGCTGGGCTTCGCCGCGCTCCTCTCCATAGCCGCCATCGTCGGCAAGATGATCTGCGCCGTGGGAGTCGTCGAGAAGGGTCTGGACCGGATCTCGGTCGCCGTGGGCATGGTCCCGCGAGGCGAGGTCGGGCTGATCTTCGCCGGCATCGGCGCGGCCCTGATTCTGCGCGGTCAACCGGTCATCTCGGGCACGATCTTTTCGGCCGTCGTCATCATGGTCATCGTGACCACGTTGATCACGCCGCCGCTGCTCAAGATAACCCTGGCGCGTGGAGACCGGATCAAGGCTTCGAAGGAAGCGTAGCGACCTCGTCCGGATGCGCATCGGCCGGCGGTAGGATGACCACGATCTCGCCCGGACGTGAGAGTCCGACCTCCTCCCGAGCCACCCTCTCCAGGGTGTAGGGATCCGAACGAAGGCGCCCGATGCGCTCGCGCAGCTCGGCGATGCGAGCGTCGGTCTTTCTCAATCGGGCCTCGAGTTGAGCCTCGCGCGCCTTGAGCCGCACCAGGTCTCGAGAGCCGTCGTAACCGGCCAGTAGCAGAACCGCGAAAACCACGGCGCACGCTCCGAAGAGCAAGGTCCGAAAAGACGAATCCCGGCTCTCTGTTTCGGTTTGGTGCGTCTGACTCACCGGCGATAGCGAGGGAAAGCCGCGCTTCCGGGATAGGTGGCCGTCCCCTCGAGCTCCTCTTCTATCTGCAGCAGGCGGTTGTACTTGGCGACGCGGTCACTGCGGCATGGCGCGCCGGTCTTGATCTGGCCGCTACGAACGGCGACCGCCAAATCGGCGATGGTCGAATCCTCGGTCTCTCCCGAACGATGGCTGATGACATTGGCATAGGCATTGGTTCTCGCAAGCTCGACCGCGGCCAGGGTCTCCGTCACGGTGCCGATCTGGTTGAGCTTCACCAGCAGCGCGTTGGCCAAGCCGTCTCGAATGCCGCTGGCGAGGATCTCCGGATTGGTCACGAAGAGATCGTCACCCACGAGCTGCACTCGCCCACCCAAGCGCTCGGTCATCAGACGCCAACCCTCATGGTCGTCCTCGGCCAGACCGTCCTCGATCGATACCACCGGATAGCGATCCAGCCATTCGTCATACATGTCGACGAGATCCGCGCTCGTGAGCCCGGTCCTGCCTTCGCCGGCGAGAACATAGCGGGCCGAGCCGGCCGACGATTCCTCGGTGAACTCGCTCGCGGCGACGTCAACCGCCAGCGCCAAATCCTCACCGGGCACGTATCCCGCGCGTTCGATGCCCTCGATCAGAAGATCGAGCGCCTCGCTGTTGCTGGCCAGGTTGGGCGCAAAACCACCCTCGTCCCCCACCGCGGTCACCAGATTGCGTTGACCCAGAACCTTCTTGAGCGCATGGTAGGTCTCGACACCGGCGCGCAGAGCCTCGCCGAAGTGCTCAAAGCCGACGGGAACCAGCATGAACTCCTGCACGTCCACCGAGTTGTCCGCGTGAGCGCCGCCGTTGAGGACGTTCAACATCGGTACCGGCAGGACCGTGGAGTTGGGGCCTCCCAGGTAGTTGTAGAGCGGCAGGCCGCATTGAGCGGCGGTTGCCTTGGCCGCCGCGACCGAGACTCCCAGAATCGCGTTGGCACCGAGGCGACTCTTGTCTTGCGTGCCATCCAGCTCGATCATCGCGGTGTCGAGAAGGGTCTGGTCGCGCGCATCCATACCGGCAAGCTCGCCGGCCAACACCTCGTTGACCGAGCTCACCGCACGCAGCACACCTTTACCCCCGAAACGCTCGTCGCCGTCGCGCAGCTCGAGCGCCTCGCGCTTGCCGGTCGAAGCCCCCGAGGGCACCGCCGCGCGACCCACCGCTCCTCCGCTCAGAAGGCAGTCCACCTCGACCGTCGGGTTGCCGCGTGAATCCAGGATCTCCCGACCCGCCAGCTCTTCGATTTCGAACATGTCCTTCCTCCGTGGGAACCGCCCCGAGCCAAGCGTACCCTCCGGGCCATGCCGCCGCAAACAGCCGCCCTCGAGCACCTGCGCGCTACAATTCAACGAACCGCTTCTCCCTCGGCGCGGTCAACCGACGCGATGGCAGAAAACCTCTTGACCGGCTTCGCCTTCGGCCTGTTCGTCTTCATAGTCGGCGCGTCCGCGCTCGCGGTCTTCAATTTCTTCCGACTGAAAACCCTGGAGCGAAAGTACGGGGAACTCGAAGACGAGGTGGCCTTCCTCGAACGAGCCGCCGGCTCGGATCGAGGGCGCACGCTGGACCGACCGGATCGAGAGCGGCCCCAAGCGGAGAAAGCGGAGACCACCCCTCCTCCGACGCCGGCGGTTGTCAAAGGAGAACCGCTGTTCGAACCCCTGCCCGAAGGCCGGTCCTTCGACCTCGAAGCCCTTATCGCTGGGGAGTGGCTGCATCGGATCGGGATTCTGGCGATCCTGCTCGCGACCTCGTTCTTTCTCAAGTACGCCTTCGACAACGACTGGATCGGCCCGACCGGGCGAGTCGTCATCGGCCTGGTCGCCGGCACCGGCCTGCTGGCCGGCAGCCAGTGGTTCTCGAGCCGCGGCCATCGCGTGTTCTCGGACGGCATCGCCGCCCTGGGCGGCGGCGTTCTCTTTCTCTCCCTCTATGCGGCCTGGGACTTTTACGAGTTGATCCCCCAGGCCGCCGCGTTCGGCGGGATGATTCTGGTGACCGCCTCTCTGGCCGGCCTGGCTCGAGGTCGAGGTTCGCAGAGATTGGCGGTTCTGGCGCTGCTTGGCGGTCTGCTCACACCAGGGCTGCTCAGCACGGGCGTCGATAACCAGACGACCCTTTTTGTCTATCTGCTCGCCCTGACCGCGGGCTTTCTCGCCCTTGCCTGGACCATGAGGTGGCGCTGGCTCGCTCCGATTGCGCTCGCCGGCTTCGTCGTCTATTTCTTTTCCTGGTACGACGAGTTCTACGAGCCCGCGAAACTCCTGCCCACCCTTCTCTTCGGGACGCTCTTCTTTCTCTCTTTCGGCGCGCTCGGAGCCCTCCGAGCACGACAGGATGCACCGCTCCACCTGGACGAGACCTGCCTGGTCCTCGCCAACGCGTACTGGTTCGGTCTCGGCCTGCACCTCATGCTCTACGACGACCATCGCTGGTGGCTGACGATCGCGGTGCTGGTGCTGGCCGTCGTCTACCTCTTGCTGACGCGCGCGTCGAGCGCGAGCGCGACCCGCTATGTCTTCGCCGGGGTGGCTCTAGCGTTCGCGACCGCAGCGATTCCGATCCGCCTCCAGGGCGAGTGGATCCGGACCGCGCTGGCCGTGGAAGGCGCGGCGCTGGTCTGGGCGGGGTTTCGTAGCGGCATCCGGGCACTGCGCTGGACCGGACTGGCCCTGATCGCCGTCGTGGTCGTCCTGCTCTTCGATGCGTCGGGTGACACCGAGAGGTTCCTCCTCAACGAGCGCTTCCTGGCTTTCGTCGCGGCGGTGGCGGCTCTCGCCGCGAGCGCCTATTGGGGCACTTCCGATCGCGCCCGAATCGGGCCCGACGAGCGCCGGATCTTCGAGATCGCGGGGATCGCGGCCAACGCGGTCGCCGTGTGGGGCCTGTCCGAGGAGGTCTGGCGCGTCCTGGGCACAGCGAGCGGCAGCCTCGACCCGAAGCTCGCCCGGCAGCTCGGCCTGTCGCTGCTGTGGACGATCTGCGGCGGTGTCCTGATCGGCCTCGGGGTCGGACGACGCGAGCCGGCCCTGCGCTGGCAGGGGCTGCTTCTGATCGGTCTCGCCGTCGCCAAGGTGTTTCTGTTTGACCTCTCGTTCCTCGACAAGGGCTATCGCATCGTCTCGTTCGTGGTGCTGGGCGTCGTGCTGCTCGCTCTGTCGTTCTTCTACCAGCGCGGACTCTCGGCCGATCGGAAATCGAACGAACCGTGACCGTCAGGCGCCTGCCTCTACTACTCCGGTTCTTCTTGGTAGCCGCTATCGGAGCCAGCGGAGGCATCGCGACAGCGTCGCCGGCGGCGGCATCCGCGGCATCTGAAGACCGCGCCGTGGACCTCGGTTGGGCTTGGCGCAACTGGGCCTACTCGCGACCGATCGCGATCGGAGCCGAAGCGCTCGAGCAGCGACTGGTCCGAGTGCCTGTCTCCGATGAGGTCTTCGCCCACGCCAGCATCGACCTTTCCGATCTCCGGGTCATCGACGACTCCGGCAAAGAGACCGGCTACGTGCTCTATTCGGGCTTCCCCACCGGCAGTCTCGCTTGGCGCGACACCGACTTGATCGACACCGGCTACGTGCCCGGAAGCTACACCCAAGCAGTCGTCGATACCGGCGGCAACGATGCGGTGCATAGCGTGGTCAAGGTCGAGCTGTCGGATCGGAAAGAGGACTTTTTCGGCTGGGCCGAGATTTCCGCGAGCTCGGACTATGAAGCCTGGAGGACACTCCGTGCCAAGGCTCCCGTCTACCACTTCCGGGAGACCGGCGAGGGGCAAGCCATGCGCGTCGGCTATCCCCCGACCCGCGACCGCTGGCTGAGGCTCCGCCTTCTGCGTGACGACGGTGCCGTTCCGATCGCGAGTATCCGAGTCGCCAATAAACACCTGGAATCCGAGGCCGAGCTCGAAGACGCCGGTCTCGAGCTCGCACTCCGCGAGGACTCGCCGGTGGACGAAAGCTGGTGGGAGCTCGCCTCCGAGCGAAGAACGGCTCCGATCTCGGCGGTGCGCGTCGAGACTCTTCGGAACGAGTTCCATCGCCCGGTCAAGGTCGGCGCCAGCGACGACGGCGACACCTGGAGAGATGTCGGCCGCGGACTCGTCTATCGGTTCTTGAATCAGGAAACCGGCGCCGAGCGAGAGTCTCTTCAGGTGGAGTTCAGCGGCAGCTCGGCGAGATTCTGGCGCGTCGCGATCCTCGACGGCAATGACGCCCCGATCGACGATCTTCGGATCACGCTTCTGCGCCCGGTCCAGAGCGTGGTTTTTAGACCCGAGGCCCGGCGAGCCTTTAGGCTGCTGTACGGCCATTCCCGAGCCGAGAGCCCCCGTTACGAGCTGGCGCAACTGCTCGATAGCGGCCAATTGGCTGCCGCGCCCCTCGGTGCGCTCGGCGCCGAAGAGCCAAACCCGGACTTCGTCAGCTCCGAGCCCTTCTCCGAGCGCCATCCGGTGCTGATATGGGCAGCTCTGGCCCTGGCGGTCCTGGTTCTCGGCGCTCTGGCCGTCAAGTCGTTTCGCTCGGGATCGGATCCGTTCTCCGAATAGCACTGGCGACTAGCAGCGGCGATTGACAGCGGCGAGGTGCTGTGGCACGATTCTCGGCCCCGGCAACGGGGACGGTGACGCGGGGTGGAGCAGTCTGGTAGCTCGTTGGGCTCATAACCCAAAGGTCGCAGGTTCAAATCCTGCCCCCGCAACCAAGTCGATTCAACAGGTCGCTTCTCGAAGCGACCTGTTTTGTTTTTCGCGAGATAAGATCTCCTCGATGGTGACCGAGCGACAGAAACAGGAGCTCGACGCACCGCTCCTGCTGATGGCAACCCCCCAGGTGCTGGACCCGTTTTTCAACAAGAGCGTGGTGCTGTTGCTTCACCATGACGACGAGGGCAGCTTCGGTTTCAACCTCAACCGCCCGACCACGGTCTCGGTTGCCGAGATCCTGGAGGGCCTCGCAATCGAGTGGACCGGTGACCCTACGCTTTGCGCCTTTCTGGGTGGCCCGGTGCAACCTCAACTGGGCACGGTCCTGTTCGGCGACGAAGGCGCCCAGCCGGATGACGCCAGCGGCGACGAGACCACGACCTGTGTGCTTCCGGGCCTGTGCATGACTCAGCATGTCGGCGACCTGGCACGCCTTGCAAGGAATCCTCCGGACGGTCTGCGGCTCTATCTGGGCTATGCCGGGTGGGGCGCCGGCCAGCTCATGGAAGAGATTCTGCGCAACGACTGGATCGTCGGACCCGTTCTGGACGAGCTTCTCTTCTCCAGCGACCCCGGATCGGCCTGGCCGCTGGCTCTGAAGGCGGCGGGAGTCGATCCGAGCACGCTGCCCTCATGGACCCCGGACGACACCGCGGCGGGGGTCAACTAGCCATGATCCGGGCCCTCGCACAGATCGCCCTCAACGGACTCGGGGTCGTGGTCGCGGCCTACCTGGTGCCCGGGATTCACTACTCCGGCGACATCTTGTACCTGCTCCTGACCGGACTGGTCATCGGAGCTCTGAATCTCCTGGTCAAGCCGCTGGTCACGCTCCTTTCGCTGCCGCTCATCGTCCTGACCTTGGGTCTCTTCTTTCTGGTGATCAACGGACTCATGCTCCTCGTCGCCTCGGGCCTGCTCTCGGGGCTCGAGATCGACGGCTGCCTGCCGGCCATTCTCGGCGGGCTCGTGCTCGGGATCTTCAACTGGCTGGTGCGAGCCTTCACCCCCGAATGAGCGCGCGGCGAGCTCGACCGACGCCCGGGCGCGCCAAGCGCGAGAGTCGGCCGGCCAGAAAACGGCGGACCGAGGAGATCCTGGAGCGGCTCCGGGAGGAGTACCCCGATGCCCGCTGCGCTCTGCGGCACCGAAGCGCGCTCCAGCTACTGGTGGCGACCATCCTCTCGGCTCAGTGCACCGACAAGCGAGTCAACCAGGTCACCCCGGCGCTGTTCAAGAAGTACCCGAAGGCCGTGGACTACGCCGATACCCCGCTAGCCGAGCTCGAAGAGATGATCCGCTCGACCGGCTTCTTTCGCAACAAGGCCAAGTCGCTCAAGGGGCTCGGACAGGCCCTGGTCGAGGAACACCGCGGGCGCGTACCCCGCACGCTCAAGGAACTAATCAGACTACCGGGAGTCGGGCGCAAAACGGCCAACGTCGTTCTGGGCAACGCCTTCGGCATCGACGAGGGCGTGGTCGTCGACACCCACGTCGGCCGGCTGTCCCGACGTCTTGGGTTGACCGACAACAACGACGCGGTCAAGGTCGAAAGCGACCTGATGGAGGTCGTGCCCCAGGCCGCCTGGACCCTATGGGCCCATCTCCTCATCTTCCACGGCCGTCAGGTCTGCCACTCGCGCAGGCCGGACTGCGCCGAGTGCGTTCTGGTCGACCTCTGCCCTTCGGCCGAGGTTTAGTGGAGCCAGGGGAGTCCAGGGGAGTCCAGGGAAGCCCAGAAGAGCCAAAGGAGCCGGGCATGAACGATTCCAGACCCACAGCGGTGGTCACCGGGGCCAGCTCCGGCATCGGCCGAGCCAGCGCGGTCACGCTGGCAAAAGCCGGTTTCGACGTGATCCTGGCGGCCCGCCGTGAAAGCCGGCTGGAGAAGATTGCCGCCGAGATCGGCGGCCGGGCGATCCGGCTCGATGTCGTCGATCCGAAGAGCATCGAAGCTTTCGCCGCGCAGTGCCCGGCTGCGATCGACGTCCTGGTCAACAACGCCGGCGGCGCCCTGGGTCTCGATCCGGTGGAATCCGGATCCGACGAGGACTGGATCCGGATGTGGCAAACCAACGTTCTGGGAGTCGCGCGCCTGACTCGCGCGCTGCTGCCGGCGCTCCGGCGCTCGCCGAGTGCGCATATCTTGATGCTCGGCTCGACCGCGGGATTCGAGACCTATCCCGGCGGCGCCGGTTACACCTCGAGCAAACACGCGCTGCGCGCGGTCACGAGGACCTTACGCCTCGAGCTGCTGGGCGAGCCGATCCGTCTGACCGAGATCGCTCCCGGCATGGTCGAGACCGAGTTCTCGATCAATCGCTTCTATGGCGATCGAGATCGAGCGGACGCGGTCTACCGGGGTCTGACCCCACTAGTGGCCGAAGACGTCGCGCAGTGCGTTCTGTTCGCCGTAACGCGGCCGGCTCACGTCAACATCGACGAGATCGTCGTACGCCCCGTGGATCAGGCGACCTCCACCGCGGTCCACCGCAGGAAAGACTGAAGGCCCCCGGTCGAGGACCTTCGCTTCGCTCAAGGGCAATTCGCGGCTGAAGGCCAGCCGCGTGCGCCTCGGAGCGAGCCTCTCTTCGCTCGCGGAGAGGCGACACCGGCGGCCTCTATCGGGTCCGTAGATCGAGGTGCCCTCGGCGACGCACAAGACGGTCGAGACCCTTCGCTTCGCTCGAGGGCAGGCGGAGGTCGACCGCTACCGTTCGCCCGTCGAGCCGAAGCCACCGCTGCCTCGATCGCTCGGCTCGAGCGAATCCACCTCGACCAGGTTGACCCTCGAGCAGGGAGCGATCACCAGCTGGGCGATGCGCTGGCCCCGATGAAGACTCACGGCTTCCTGGCCCAGGTTGATTACCAGCACGCTGACCTCGCCACGATAGTCGCTGTCGATCGTGCCGGGTGCGTTGACCAGCGCCAACCCGTGACGCGCGGCCAGTCCACTGCGCGGTCTCACCTGCCCTTCCCAGCCGACGGGAATCTCGAGCGCCAGGCCGGTAGGTATCGCCACTCGCTCGCCAGGCGCGAGCACGAGCCGATCGCCCTCTTCGATCGCGGCGCGCAGGTCCACGCCGGCACTCCCCACGGATGCGGCGCGCGGCAGCTCGAGGCCCCGGCCATGCGCCAGTCTCTGAACGCGCACGGTCAAGCCCATCGACCCGCCTCAGCGACGCTCACGGTCGTTTCTCCGGTTGCGTCGATTCCTCGATCGGCTGTCGTCTTTCCGATCGAGCGGACTATCCGGCATTCCACCTTCGGTGACAGGTTCCGCCCCCGCTGGGTAGGCGCGGCCGATCCAATTACTGTGCAGCCGAGGCACGTTCTCGCCGGCGTTCTCGACTCCGAACTGCGGCAGCAGCTCGGTGGTGAACTTCCAGTCCTTATAGGACGTCCCGCCCTCGAACGACCGGATCGCGGTGCCCTCGCTGAGACTGTGCACGCCTATGATTGGTCCTCGCGTGACCTGCTCGCCGGCACGAGGGACTCCTCGCCGACCGCCACCGCGATCTTCGATCCGCTGGCGCGGGGAAATGGTCTCTTCCGGGGCTTGCCGCCCCTGCCGTCGGCGGTCTCTTTCACGATCTCGTTGGTCCCGTCGCCGTCGTCGTTCCTCCCGCAGGCTGCTTCGCTCTCTGTTGGTACCAAGACCGGCGTCAGTTTGGGACTGAAGCCCGGGGTCGAGTCCCTCGGCCCCGGCGAGAACCAGGCCCCATTCCGGCTCTTCATTCATGGGATCGAGCCAGAGTTGGCGAATGCAGCGTGGCTCGATCTCGATCAGTTCTTCGAGACGCGTCGGGAATCGACCGGTCCGCTTCTGAAAGACCCGAATCGCTTCGGCGTACTGGAGCCCGCGAAAGACAAGCACACTCTCCTTGTCGCGCTGAATCACCTTGCTCCACATCGGAAGAGAAGCCGCAATCGCGATGTTGACCACCGCGACGATTACCATGAGGGCCACTAGGTTGTAGCCCGCCTGCCGGCGTCGGAGGTCCGATCGCCTCCGGAGCGGCCGCGCGCCGGTGGCTACCATTCGCTGTAGGGCTCGCCGTCGAGGCCGCTTTTCGGAGAGCCCGATCGAACGTCGATCACGCCCGGGGCTCCGTCCTCTGAAAAATCGGTCTCGGCGGGCTCGAGATCGGGATCCGGAGTGTCGTACTCGAGAACCCAGGTTTCGGTGCTGCGCGTCATCGGGTCACGCGGCACTTTGCGGAAGTACCCCTCTTCGACCAGTGCTTCGAGGGTCGGCGGATAGAAACCCTTGTCGGCGTGGTACTGATCGATGACGTCTCGAATCGCGTGGAGGTTGTTCTTGAGTACCGCCTCGCGAGCGCGCACGGGAGTGTTCTTCATCGCCGGCATGGCCATTGTCGCCAGGATCCCGATGATCGCAATTACCACGATGAGCTCGAGCAGCGTAAAGCCGTTCGTGCTCGAGCGGCGACGCCTCCCAGGCGCACAGCGGATTCCTACCATTCCGCGTACGGGATCCCGTTGAGCCCCGTTCCTTCACTGAGAGAGTAGACATCGAAGAGATTCTCACCACCCCATGAGTTCGAATCCCAATCATCCTGAAAGCTGCGCTTGCCCCATTCGGCCTCTCCGGTCATAGGATCTCTCGGTATCCTGCGAAGAAACCGGAATCGCCTGTCGATCTGCCCGACCAGGTCGACTCCCTCGATCAGGACCTCGATGTCTTCCGGGTAGCCGTCGGTACCGAGCTCCACCGGGATCAGTCCGCCGTCACTGAAGCGCTTGAACTCGTCGATCGCGTTGCGGAGGATCCGCAGGTTGGTCCGTAGCTCCATTTCCTTCTGGCGTTTCATCGCATGCTTGCCCAATGGCAGGGCGATGCTGGCCAGAATGGCCATAATCGCCGCCACCATCACCATCTCCGCGAGAGTAAACCCGCCGGCGGCCGCGCGTCGCACCCGAATCATCACCGCCTTTCGGAGGTTGTGTCGGGACCCTCCCCGGCGGAATGGACGACCGCTAGAGCTTGCCAGGTTTCGAATGGCGCTACCGTCTCGAGATCGGCCGCGAGCGCGCGGGCTCGAGCAAAGCTGAGCTCGGTCTCGCCGGGTCTCTTGGCGCGAAACAAGGCGGTAGCTACGGAGCCACTGCCGCTTACGCCGTCCGATCGGCCCAGGCGGCTGGCTCCGATCACGACCCTACCCGGTGAGGCGGAGTCGACGACCACCTCGGCGGCTTCCGGGCCTCCGAGGAAATCACCCGGCCTGAGACGCTCGAACTCGATCACCGACGGATCGAAGGCCAGCGTCAACGGAAGGTGAGCCACCGCTTCGGCCGCATCGACCAGAACATCGACCTCGAAGACCTCGCCCACCTCGACATTGATGAGCGCCGGTTCGAGGATCATCCGCAGGCCACCGCCCAGAGGCTCGACCTCGGGCTCCCGCTCCACCGCCACACTTCGCAAGACCGAATCGGCTCCGTCGTCGGATACCTCGGTGAATCCACCCGGTACGATGATCAACGATCGATCGGCCAGGTTGCCGCCATCGCCGTCGCCATCGTTATCGTCACCTTCGTCAGGTTCGCGCCCGAAGACGTCGCCCGGCGCCGCCGAAGGCGCCAAATCGATTCCCGTGGGAGTCTCCTCCTCTTGCGCCTCCTCTTGACCGTTACGCTGCAGGCCGCGCGGCAAGTTCTGGATTCGGCGCCGGATCATTTCGCGAATTCGCTCGGCGTCGCTGCCGGAACCCTCGTCGAAGGGACCCTCGACCTCGGACTCGACCCGGGGGCTGCCGCCCCGGAAGGTGATGTTGGCCTCGGTGCCGACCCAGATCGGCAGCAGATCCTCTTCGGTGATGTCGGGGGTACGAATGATGTGAGGCGTCAGAGTCAACACCAGATCCGTGCGATTGCGCTCGGTTCTTTTGTTGGAGAAGAGCCGGCCCAGAACCGGAATATCCGATAGCCCGGGCACCCCGGACTCGGTGGTGGTTTCACCGGTCCGGATCAAGCCGGCGAGGAAGTTGGTCTCGCCGTTCTTCAGCCGGATGGTCGACTCGATGGTCCGAGTCCCGATGATCGGCTGATTCTGACCGCCGGAACCCTCGACGAACCCACTCAGGTCGCTGACCTCGACCTGCAGCTGCAGCGAGATCTCCTTGTTGTGATGGATCCGGGGCTCGAGGTCGAGTCGAATGCCGATGTCCTGGTACTGAAACGACGTCAGGGGAACGATGTTGCCGCCCACGGTCTGCGAGGTGTTGAAGGAAGTCACCGGAATCGGGATTCGATCGCCGATATGAAGGGTCGCCTGCTCGCCGTCGCTGATCCGGATCTGGGGGCTCGCCAGCAACTCGGCGTCGGTGCTGTTCTTGAGGAAGTTGTAGGTGATGTTCGGGATCGTCACGAACCAGTTGCCCTGGTTGATGAACTCGACGTCCGAGACGCGCACGCTGCCCGGACTGGCGCCGCCCGAATCGAACGACTGGACCACGAAGTTCTGCGACAGCTCGACACCCAAATCACGGATCTTGGTGCCGTTGACCTGCAGCAGCTCGACGTCGATGACGACCTCTCCACGGGCTTTGTCGTTGGTGTGAATGATGCGCTCGGCCACTTTGACCTTATCGGCCGTGTCGCGGAGGATGATCGCGTTGAGCTGATCGTTGGCGGCGACGTTCTTGGCTCCGACCAGGCTCCGAAGCATGGTCATGACGTCTTTGACCTCGGCATTCGACAGGAAGAACGTTTGAATGACGAGGTCTTCGTAGTTGCGCCGGTTTTGAGGCGAGTCTTCGGCGACGATGATCGACTGCTCGTCGAGCACCTTGTAGAAGTGATTCGCGGTGCGCATCAGGATCTCGAGCGCATCCTGCGCCACGACATCCCTGAGCTCGATCGCAATCTGCTGATCCCGCAGCTTCGGGTCGAAGAGGATGTTGATACCGAAGGCCGTGCCCATGGCCTTGTAGATGTCGAAAACCGACACCGCCTTGGGAAACTCGAGCGAAATCGGCTCCGTCGACCGGGGGCTCAGGATGGGGGGTTGCGGTCGCGAGCCGCGGTTCTTCTCTTTCAGATCCTGAAGCGAGTCGACGTAAGAGCTTTCGTCCGCTCTGAGTAGCTGATCACGCAGCTTCTCGAGCTCCACCATTGCGTATTGATTCGATGGGTCGAGCTGAACCGCTTGCTGAAACTCGGCCAGAGCCCGCTCGATCGCGTTGGCTTCCTGGAACTTCTTGCCGCGCTCGAAATGCTGCTGAGAAGCCCGGATCTTGGCCCTCAACAAACCTGTTCTGTAGGAGACACGATCCGGAGCTTGATCCAGCAGCTCGAGATAGTGGAGAACGGCCTGGTCCCAATCCCCCTGCTGTTCGGCCGCTTGGGCCAGGCGGTAGGCCCGGTTGGCCGTACAGGCCATCAGCACCAGGAGCAGCAGGCCGCTGATGAGAAGTGATCGCCGTTTCATGAATTTAGACCTCGTTTTTCTCTCACTCGAGCGGCACCCAGACTATTCCCCCGCCGCCAGCCGTTGCGGCGGCAGCTTGGGGAAATTGACGTACTTCAGATCGGCCGATTCGTAGTTGATGCTCTCCACCAGGAAGTGCTCCTTGAGGATACCTCCCTTGCGTACGTTATAGATGTCCGTTCCGTCCCCAAAAACAGCAATTTTCCCTCTCGCCGGACCGAAGCTGCCCAGGTATTTGACGTCGACCGGCGGCGGTTTGGGGGCCGGAGGTTTGCCCCGATTGGCCCCTGCGGGCTGCGGCCGGGGCTGCTTGCGTGGCGGCGGTTTCACCGCCGGTGGCGGCGGTGGTGGCGGCGGCGGCGGCTTGGCCGCAAACCGGAACGGATCTCTTCCCGGGTGGTACTCACCGGGTTTGAGCTCTAGATCCGCCAGTCGCAGCGGCGTCAGTCCAGCCACCACGGCTCCGGGATCGTCGCCGGACCGGCCGAAGGAGGCCACACCCACGGAATCATCCAGTCTCGACAACCACGGCCACACCGCCCTCAGGGTGACCATGAGAGCGACCACCGCCAGCACGATCAAGAGTGTCTTTTGGCGATCCACCCTCAGCTCTCCAGGTCCTGTAGATCCGCCGTTACCAGATTCGCGTCCGCGGTGAACAAGGTCGAGAGCCTCAAGTTGATACGGAGTGGGGTTCCCTCGATGTCGTTGCCTCGCAGTCCGACCTGATCCAGGATCAGAAAGGAATCCGAAAGCTCGATGAAGTTGATCAACTGGCGCAGCTGTGCGTAGCTGCCGTCGACCGCAAAGGTAATCGTGCGACGAGACACGTCCTGGCCCTTCAGCGTTTGCCTTTCGTAGCTCAAGGAAGCGGGCGGGATGCCGGCGCGACCGCAGAGATCTTTGACCTCGGCGAGGATTCTGGTCAGAGCCTGACTCTCAGATGACAGACGTCGGCCGTAGAAATCCGCTAGTCCTTCTTCACTCGCCCGAATCTGCTCGACGACGCTCTCCGCGCGCACCCGCTGTGCGCGAATCGCGTTGAGCTCCTCGGTACGCTTCGCGAGACGGCTCCGAGCCACCTGCGCCTCGTCGGCGAACTTGAGGGCGAAAACACTCAAGAAAGCCACCATCAAGACGAAAAAGACAGCCGGCGGCAGCCAAAGCCGGAGGTGCTGTTTCCAAGCCAGGGAGGTCACTCGCTCACCTCCTCGGCCTCGTCGCCGTTCGCCGCGGTCGAGTCGACGGCGGTCGGCAAGTAGTTGGTCGAGATCGAGAAGTCGATCACTTGGTCGTCCGGTCGGACCTGTTCCCGATGCAGATCGGGATCGTCGAAAGCGACGTGGGCGAACAGCCGATCCAGGAACTCGAGCAGTGTCTCCGAGGACTTGGCTTCGCCGTGGATCCCGAGGCGTACCTCATCGGAGCGCGAGCCGACGGCGCCGCGCCGACCTCGCCTAGCGGCGTCCTCGAACTTCGGGGACAGACTCGACAACCGGACGTCGTCGGGCAGCGTCGCCGCGAGCACGTCGAAGAGCTGACTCCAGGAGAACGTGCGCTGCTGGATTCGTAGGTTGACGAACTCGATCTTGCGGTTCAGCTCGGCCGTTTCAAACCCCGCGAGTTGCTCCTGAGCCCGAGCGAGCAGCTCCGATTCCTCTTCCAGCTGGCCGATCACATCCTGCAGGCCGGTCTCGGTGACGCCTTGACCGGACAGGTGGTTCCAGTAGAGAAAGCCGTTGACCACCGCGAGGACGAGCCCCAGAGTCCACAGAAGATAACCGGCTCTGCGAACCGGACGCCGGTTCACGAACGGTTTTCGCGACAGGTTCAGGCTCATCGATCAGGCAACCTCCCGAAGAGCCGCTCCGAGCAGTGGAGCGGCAGCCTGGCTGGTGAGGTTCTGAAGGCCCGGAATGGTAGGCCATTCTCGCGACAGCGAGGCGACCGGAACTTCGAATACATCTTCCAGCAAAGAGCGCCAGGGATCTTCTCGAGCCTCGGAAGCGACCAGCACAAGTTCGCTCAGAATGCCGGGCTCCAAGCGTTGTTGCATGAAGCTCTTGGTGAGACGCAGCTCGCGGGCGACCAGCTCCAGAGACTCGCCCCGTGCGTGGGCCTTGCCTCGGTACAGAATCGGCGAACCCTGCTGCGTCACCATCAACGCATAGCGATCTTCGTCCACGGACACCAGTCCGCCCAGAGGCGCCGACTCCAGGCCTCCCTTGAAGGCCTGAAGCAGCGACAGGCTGGCATTCGAGAGATCGCCGATTCGAATGCCACGATCCTCGAAGACATCCTCCAACTGCTCGAACGCCGACTCGACGCCAAAGCCCACCAGGAAGCGATGGTCGCTGCCGGCCGTAATTGCGGGTACTCGCTGGGCTCTGAACCTCAGCTCCTGGACCCGAAACGGGACGATCCGGCCGAGCTTGAAACTCAAGATCTCGTGTTGATCGCCTCGACGCCGCGGCCACTCGTCCACGTCGACGAAGGTCAGGCGCAACCAATTGTCGGGAACCACCAGTGAAGCCTCGCTCGGCCGGCTGACCATTCTGCCGAGCAACTCGTCAAGCACTCGCGTGAAGCCTTCGACGTCGCGCAGCCGGCCGCCGAGCGGTCCGGCCTGAAAGCAATCCTCCCCGAGCTCCGCGCGCAGAGACTCTCGGCAGTAGAGCTCGCCCTCTTCGGCCAGGCTGAGGTAGCTAAGGCTGCCCTCGGCGATCGAAAAGACGTGGGGGGGAACGCGGACCGCGTTCAGTCCCAGAAGCTGCCTACTCCACAAAGGTAACTTTGTTGACTTCACGAAGCGTCGTGACTCCTCTGAAAACCTCGGACAGCGCCGATTCACGCAGGAAAAACATACCTTCTTCTTTCGCGGCACGCTTGATCTCGGAGGCCGGCCGCCTTTCCAAGATCAGCTCCCGGATCCGATCGGACAGATCGAGAAGCTCGGAAATGGCCGTGCGGCCGTGGAAGCCGGTGCCACCGCACTCGACACAGCCTGCGCCTTCGTAGAACTTCCGATCGGCAACCGAAGCCGCCTCGATGCCGCTTTCCTCGAGCAGCTCAGGGGAAACTTCCACCGGCACCTTGCAGTGATTGCAGATCTTGCGCACAAGCCGCTGCGCCAGTACACAGTTCAGCGCCGATACGAAGTTGTAGAGATCGACTTGCATGTTGAGGAACCGACCCAGGACGTCGACGACGTTGTTGGCGTGCACGGTTGTGAACACCAGATGACCGGTGAGAGCGGATTGTACGGCGATCTGGGCGGTTTCCTCATCTCGGATCTCACCAACCATGATCTTGTCGGGATCGTGTCTCAGAATCGAGCGCAGGCCACGGGCAAAGGTGAGTCCCTTCTTCTCATTGACCGGAATCTGCGTGATGCCCTTGAGCTGATACTCCACTGGGTCTTCGATCGTGACGATCTTGTCCTCGGTCGATTGAATCTCGGACAGACACGCGTACAACGTGGTGGTCTTACCGGAGCCGGTCGGACCGGTCACCAACACCATGCCGTAGGGCTCCCGGATGAACTTGCGGACCTTGCGAATCGTGGCTTCGTCGAACCCGAGAACCGGGAGTCGCAGGTTGCGAAACTCCTTGTTGATCGACTCCTTGTCCAGAATCCTGATGACGCAGTCCTCGCCATGCACCGAGGGCATGATCGAGACACGGAAGTCGATCGTTCGTCCCTTGAAACGAAGCTTGAACCGGCCGTCCTGGGGAACCCTCTTTTCAGCGATGTCGAGCTCGGACATGACTTTGATGCGGCTGATGACGGTCTGGTGGTGCCGCTTGTCGATCGGCTCCATCGCCTGGTAGAGGACTCCGTCAATCCGGTACTTGATGACCACTTCGCTCTCGCGCGTCTCGATGTGGATGTCGCTGGCGCGCCGCTGAATGGCGTTGAGAACCGTCGAATCGACGAGCTTGATGATCGGACTGGTATCGGCCGAGATTCGGTCGATCGACAGCACCTCGCCGCTGTCGCCGTCGTCCTGCACCAGCTGCAAGCGAAAGTCCTCGGTGGCCTCGTCCAGGACTCTCTGGGCGCTCTCCGATTTCTGGAGCACGTCCTCAATCGCGGCACCGGCTCCGACCTTGACGTCGATCGGCGAACCGAGCAGCAGCTCGATCTCGTCGAGACGAGTCACGTCCGTTGGATCGGCGACCACGATCGTGATCCGGCCGTCGACCTGGCTCTCCGGGATGAAGCCGTAGCGAAGCATCACCTCGAAGGGGATCGACCGGAAGAGGTCGTTGTCGACGGTAAAGCGATCATGGGCCACGAACTCGAGATCGTGGCGTCTGGCGAGCTCGGCTGCCCGCTTCTCATACTGCTCTCGCTCCGCCGGCGCCGTCGCCATCGTTTCGGCAAAAACTGTCTCTTCCATCTTTCCCCCGGGTCCTATCTCGGTCCGACCTGGCTCAGCATACTGAAGAGTGGCAAATAGACAGACACCAGAAGGGTGGCCACGATGGTGCCCATCAACACGAGCATGATCGGTTCAACCAGTACCAGGATCCGCTGTAGCAGGGTATCCACCTCTTCGTCCAAGAAGTCCGAGGCGTTGCCCAGCATCAAGTCCAGACTGCCGGTCTCCTCGCCGACCTTGGTCATTTCGACCACAATCTCAGGACTTTCACCGCTCGCTTCCAGCGCCGAATAGAGCGCCACGCCCTCGCGCACTTTCGGGATCATGGGCTCGAGCACCCGCCGAATGTAAGCGTTGCCGACCGCCGATACCGAGTCCTCCAGGGCCGGAACCACTGGAATCCCCCCGGCCAGGAGCGTTGACAGGGATCGGGAGAACTCGGACATCGCGAGTCGCCGGAAGATCGAGCCCAAAATCGGCACCTTGAGCTTCAAGCGATCGAAGACACGCCCTCCGGCCGGCGAGCGTGACACTCTGCCCACCACCACCACGACGATGGTGGTTCCGGCCAGCAGAACCAACCAGTTGTTGCTCATGAAGCGTGAAA
The DNA here is from genome assembly GCA_024224155.1 of bacterium. Taxonomy (NCBI): domain Bacteria; species bacterium. The sequence goes on along the minus strand of JAAENP010000154.1, from coordinate 81,386 downwards.
AACTGAGGGTCATTCGCGTCAGCAGCGGCAGCTCGGTATCGAGCGCGGAGAAGAACTCGGTGAACTTGGGTACCACGTAAACCGCCATCACCGCGATCAAGAGAAGCGAAAGACCCACGAGGACGGCCGGATAGACGAGTGCCGACACCACTTTGCGGCGGGCCTCGGTGATCAGCTTCATGTAGCGCACGAACCGCCTTATCACCGATTCGAGCTCCCCGCTCCGCTCACCGGCCTTCAGGGTCGCCGGAAAGAGCTGCGGCAGCGACTCGCCGTGGTGAGCGAACGCCGCGGAGAGCTCGGATCCGTTCTGGACCTTGCGCACAACGTCTTCCAAGATCTCCTTGAAGACCGGATCACGCTGGCGGTCGGCCATGAGGCCGAGCCCCTGCAAGACCGGTAACCCCGATCGAAGCAGTGCTGCGAACTCCTGATTGAACAAGAGCAGCGCCTGATCCGGTACCTTCTTGGCGCGCCGGCCATTGGACGACCACGCCAGCGGCGAGATGACCGGCAACCCCCGACGTCGGATCTTGAGAACGTGATGACCACGACGCTCGAGCTCCGCCCGTACCGCGGCCTCCGAGCGGCCATCATGGGATTCCTCGACGATACGCCCGTCGGTTTTCCCCACTGTGCAAACGAACTGCATCCGCTATTCTTCCGCGACCTTGGCCGTTCGCACCGGCAGGCTTTCGATCACCAACATAAGCGCCGAGTCGCTGCCCTCGCTCGGCGCCAGTCCCAGAACCATGGGTTTGTCGAGATCGAGGTTGAGATTGGCGTGAATCAGCGCCTCGAACTCTTCATTTGCGCCCCGAGAGAGCCGAAAACCCTCGAGTGACGCGCGCGCGTCGGACAGCAGGTGGCGAAGCCGGAAATCAACCCGATATTCGTCGCCGACATCCTGGACCACAGCCATCCCGTCTTCGATCGAGAGCTCCGATCCCGCGAGCAGCGAGTAACTCTCATACTTGAGGAGCTCGCGGAGCCGGGCCATGACGCCGGCGGGGAGCTCGGGTTCAGGACCGGAGGCCACACCGCTTCGCTCGGCTCGAATGATCTGGACCCTGAGGCGCAGTGGCTCGAAGGGATGATCGAAGGCGCGCAGCCGCGGCCGGATCCTCTGCAGGACCTGCGCGGTGTCACGAACGACCAACGCGTTGCCTCCAGGCTGCAGCTCCACGGCGCCACGGCTCGACAAGAGGGGCAGAACCAGCTCCAACGCCTCGGAGGCACCCCGATGTTGCAGGTTGTAGGCATATGCGACCAGCTCTCCCGAGGCGGCTTCCTCTACCTGCCCTCCGGCCGCCAGCGGGCCCAGGCAAGCGAGAACCAGGCCGGCAAGCCAGCAGCTCCTACTAAAGGTCCAGCGTCTCATGGACAACCATTACCAGGGCGAAGTCTTCCTGGCCGAGATCGTAGACGCGAGCGGCGGATGGCGCCAGTGAACCGACCGACGGGAGCGACAGATAGATCGATGCGCCGGAGGCCGGAAGGGGCTGCGACGAGCGGGGAGGCGCGATCGTCTCGGCGGTGAAGCTCGTGGATCGAGAGCTGGACGGCGCCCGAAGATCGCCCGCGGTTCGCATCAGCGCGCCTCCGGCGACGACTACCGCGAACAGGGCCGCGGCCACCGCGACTCGAGCGAATCGCCGATGGGAACGAACCATACTCTCAACGTCTCGGATCCGCCCCGCCTCGAGCACGTCTCGTTTGAGCTCCGCGATCTCGTCTTCTCCAAAGCTCGGCCTCTCCAGCTGGTGCAACTCGCCTGACCGATCCAGGCGCCTGACGGCCCAACTCGGGTCGAGCAGAAACGCCCGCTCGGCACAGGTGGAACAGCGGGCAAAGTGGCGCTCGGCTCGCGAACGCTCGGGCGAGCCCTCCTGCAAGAGGCGCTCGCCGTGGGAGGCCAGCTCGTCCCAGAGTTCGCAGCTCACCGGCGGCCATCCCGCGCCAACGCGGCATACTCGGGAAAGCGCCGGCTCAGTTCACGCCGGAGCTTCACGCGCGCCGCGAACAGGTGGTTTCTGACCGTCGATTCGCTGCACTCCAGGACCTCGGCGACCTCCTTCGAGCTCAATCCCTCCACCTCCCGCAGTAGAAAGGCCTTGCTCTGTCGAGCGCTGAGGTCGCTGGCCAGATCCCTCAGGATTGCCAGGGTTTCGCTGGCCATCATCGACTCGAAGCCGGCCTCGGGCTTGCTGTGCACCGCGCGCAGATGGTGGCGCACCGGCTCGGTCTTCCGGCGACGGGTGCTTCGCGCCCGAATGTAGTCGATGCCCAGGTTGGTTGTTATGCGGTACAGCCAGGTATTCGCGCTCCAACGCGGGTCATAGCGCTCGCGGTGCTCCCAGGCACGCAAGAAAGCGAGTTGCACTAGATCCTTCGCCTCCTCGCGGTCGCCGACGATGCGAAACGCCAGGTGGAGCAACGGCTCGGTCTTGCGATCAACGAGCTCGGCAAAGGCCTGCTGATCACCCCGGCCGGTCGCCGCCAGCAGCTCACTGTCCGTGAGCGCGGCGCTTTCGGCCTCGGTCGAGTGTCTGGGGACCAGGTAAGGCATTCCAATCCGTTACTTAGTACGAAAGACGAACTTGACTTGTCTAGGCTTGGAGCGTCTCTCGCCAAGTTCGGTCCAACAAGCAATTATACTGCCGAATCAGACTGGCTCGGCGCGCAACTGGTCGTGGTCGCGGCTCGACGGTTGACCCACTCCAAAAGAGCGCGCAAACCCAGCCTGGACTATTCACGAGGATTCGTAGCGAGGGGGCGCAGATTGTTGAAGACACAAGGCGTCGCGACCGAGGCCTCCGCAGGCGTAGCCATAGCTACGTTGAGGAGGCCGACGGAGCGCAACGACGGAGATTCAATGACTTGCGCCTCCACAGTAGAATTCTGGTGAATAGTCCAGGCTAAGCATGTGGCTTCTCTATCAGCTTCTGTACGTCCTGCTCGCCATTGTCGCCGGCCCGTGGCTGCTGTTGAGGCGCGGCCGTCACTATCTGGCGACTCTGTCTCCGAGACTGGGCCATGTCCCGATCGCGCCCGAAACGACTCTCTGGGTGCATGCGGTTTCGGTGGGAGAGGTCAGCGTCGCCGCGAGTCTGGCGCCGATTCTCCCCGAGAGCCGGCCACTGGTCCTGACTACGGTGACTCCCAGCGGCCAGGAGCGGGCCCGGAGCCGATTTCCAGGTGCTTTCGTGACCTATCTGCCCTTCGAAATCGGTTTAGCGGTCCGTCGATTCTTCGACCGGCTCCAGCCCGCCGGACTCATTCTCTGCGAGGGCGATCTCTGGCCACTCGTCCTGCGAGAAGTCCGACGACGGGGAATCCCTGCCGTGGTCGTGAACGCCCGGATCAGCGATAGAAGCTTCAGGAGAATGCGATTCCTAAACCGGTTCCTGGCACCGGTTCTCGAACCGATCACCGCCTTCGCCGTTCAAACCGAACTCGACGGTCGCAGGCTCTTGGAGCTGGGGGTCGAAGCGGACCGAATCACCGTGACCGGCAACCTGAAATTCGAAACCGGGCGCCCGGCCGAGATACCCGAGCTCGAAAAGGCGATCGTTCGGCTGGCGCGAGGCCGCCCGATCCTGGTGGCGGGCTCCACGATGCGCGGCGAGGAGGAGCAGGTCGTCGAGGCCTTCGAGCGGTTGGGGGACGGTGACCGCGCCCTCCTGGTGCTCGCCCCTCGCCATCCCGAGCGCTGGCCCCGCGTCGTCGCGAGACTCGCCAAGACCGGGCTCCGTCTCCGGCAGCGGTCGCAACTGGACCTCGCAACCCTCGACACCGAGAAGGAAACGAGTCCCAGGGTCGACGTTCTGGTACTCGACAGCCTGGGCGAACTGGCGGCTGTCTACGGCCTGAGCGCGGGCGCTTTCATCGGCGGCACGCTGGTGCCGACGGGGGGCCACAACCCGATCGAGGCCGCCTGTCACGGCGTACCCATCGCGGCCGGGCCCTCGATGCACAACTTCAAGGAGATCGAGGCCCGCTTCGATGACGACCGTGCCTGGAACCGGGTCCGCAACGCCGGCGATCTGGCGGCGGTCTGGGATGGTTGGCTTCGAGATCCGGAGGCCGCCGCCGCCCTGGGCCGGCGTGCCGCGATTGTATTCGAGAGCAACCAGGGAGCTCTCACCAAGACCCGGAGCTTTCTCGAACGGCACCTGGGCCAGGTCGCGTCGACATGAGCAACGACGCTCCGCTGGTCGCGCCGGCCCCTCCTCGGTCCCCCTGGCAGCTCCTCTACAACGCGGCCCATAGTTTGCGCCGCCGCTGGTATCGATCGAGGTCATCGAGACTCCCGGTGCCGGTAATCAGCGTCGGCAACCTTCATTGGGGTGGAACCGGCAAAACTCCTCTGACCGCCGCCGTCGCGCGACACATCGCCGAGAGCGGAAGGCAGGTTGCGGTGCTATCGCGTGGCTACGGTAGACGGGGAACCGGGGTGCATCTGGTGAGCACCGGAGGCGGTCCCCTGCTGGGGCCGCGGGTGGCCGGCGACGAGCCGGTCGCCTTGGCCGCCGAGCTGCCGGGAGTGGCGGTCATCGTCGGTCGAGACCGCTACTTGGCCGGCCGGCACGCGATCGAGCGGCTGCCGGCGCCACCTGACTGTTTCGTGCTGGACGACGGCTTTTCGCACCTGCGCCTGCAGCGCGAGCTCGACATCCTGGTCTTCCCCGCACGGGACCCTTTCGCTGGCGGACGGCTGCCCCCTTCCGGCCGGCTCCGGGAGCCCCTGGCATCGGCTGAGCGCGCCTCCGCCGTCATTCTCTCAGGCATCGAGGAGCTGGATTCGGGCGCCGGCAGCGGCGAGCAACTCGCTCGGGCGCTGGCCGCCTACGGCTTCCGCGGTCCCGGCTTCTCGAGCCGCACCAGCGAGCTCGGCGCCACCACTGAGCGGCGCGAGCCCCTGCCTCCGGACGCTTCGGTTTTCCTGGTCACCGGAATCGCCCACCCGGTGCGTTTCGCGGAAAGCGTCGCCCGACTCCCAAATGAGGTCAAGGGAGTGCTCGAATTCGGCGATCACCACGCCTACCGGGAGGTCGACCTCGCCAGGATCGAGCGCGCCGCGCGTGAGTCCGCCGCCGACTGGATCCTCACCACGACCAAAGACTACGTCAAGCTTCTCGGACGTCTCGAAAGCCCCTTGGCGCACTTGCCGATCCGGGCCGAGCCGGAAGGCGCCTTCTGGGTCTGGCTCGATCGCGAGCTGGAGCGGCTGACATGAGCCGAGCAGCGCGGGCGTCGCATCTGTGGCTCGGGCGCTTCGGCGACCTGGCTGGCGCCCTGTTGTTCGCAGCCGCCGCTTCGAGGCGCCGGGTCACCCGCCGAAATCTGTCGTTGGCGTTCCCCGAGTGCACCGCGAGCGAGCTCGAGCCAACCGCGCGGCGCTCGTTTCGCCACTTCGGAGCCTCGATCTTCGAGTCGGTGTCGCTTGCGCGCCTGAGTGCCGAAAGAATCTGCCGGTTGTTGAGCTTCGAGAACTGGCACTACTTCGAGGAGGCCGAATCCGAGAAACGAGGCGTCATCGTGCTGACCGCCCATCTCGGCGTCCACGAAGTGATCGGTCCGGTGGTGGCTCTCTACCGCGGGCCCATGCACGTCGTTGCCCGCCCGTTTACGCATTCTGCGGTCGACAGGAGAGTGCGCAGGACGCGCGAGCGCTTCGGGAATCGATCGCTGCCAAAACGTCATGCCGCACGGGGCATGCTGAGGGCTCTGGAAGGAGGCGAGCGCGTGGCGATTCTGATCGATCAGCGCGTGCACCCGTTTCAAGGTGTGCAGGTCCCATTCTTCGGGCGCGAGTCGTGGACCAGCCCGCTACCCGCACAGATCTCTTTGCGGAGCGGCGCCCCCGTGCTGCCACTCTTCGCCTACCGGCTTCCGGGTGGCCGCTACCGAATCGTCGCCCACGCTCCGATCCGCCCGACGTCGGCGAGTCGCTCCAAGCCCGACGCCTCGGAAGTCGTAACCCTCACGGCGCGCTACACACAGGCCACCGAGCTCGCGATCCGGCGGGAGCTCGGCCAGTGGCTCTGGATGCACGATCGCTGGAGACGCCATTGAAGCCCACCCAGACACTGTCCTCAAAGACGCTGGTAGTCGCGCCCAACTGGGTCGGCGACAGCGTCATGGCGATCCCCATGCTCGACGCCCTGAGTGCCACGGGCCGATCGTTGACCGTGTTGGCGAGGCCGCATCTGAAGCCGCTGCTCGAAACCGTTTCGGCCGTCGACCGGATCGTGGTGCGGGCGCGATCCGATCGCCAAACCATTCATGTCCTGAGAGAGCTCGGATTCGAAGAGGCCGTCATCTTGCCGAACTCCTTTCGCAGTGCCTGGCTGGCATTTCGAGCCGGTATTCCCGTACGCTGGGGCTACCGCGGCGACCTACGCAGTGGCTTGCTGGAACCGCCGGTGAAACGCCCGGCGGGACTACGCCACCAGCTGAACGACTACGACGCGTTGCTCGAGCGACTCGGAGCGCCGATCCCCACCGGTCCGCCGCGGCTGGATCTCAGCGCCTCACTACTCGATTCCGGCCGCGCCGCCTTGCGGGATGCCGGCGTTCGAAGCGAAGAGGACCTCAAGACGGTGGGCGTCTTTCCCGGAGCCGAGTTCGGTCCCAGCAAACGCTGGCCCTCCAGCTGCTTCGCCGAGCTCCTCCGCGAGCTCGGTGAGCGAGCGCCGCTCCAGACGGTGCTGATCGCGGGGCCCGGAGAAGAGCCCCTGGCCGCTGAGATTCAGCGCAACTCGACCACCGTGGTTCCGGTGGTCGGTCCCAGGCTGAACCTCGCCGAACTAGCCGCCGTGCTGGCGCGACTCGACGTTCTGATCACCAACGACTCCGGCCCGATGCACGTCGCGGCCGCCACCGGTACGGCATGCGTGGCGCTCTTCGGGCCCACCAACCCCACTCGAACCGCTCCCGCCGGCGACCGGCACCGCGTGCTCTACAACCACCGATGGTGTTCCCCGTGCTTCAAGAAGCGCTGCCCACTGCTCCACCAGCGATGCATGCGGGATCTTTCGGTTACCCGGGTTATCGACACCCTGGTCGAGATCCTCGGCTAGCCGCACCTCACCTGCATTCGCAGAGAAACCGGTCCTACTCGATCTCGTAGAGCGGATCGCCACCCTCGACGGCCTCGCCCGCGGCCACCAGGATCTTTCGCACCGTGCCGGCGCGCTCGGATTGGATCTCGTTCTCCATCTTCATCGCCTCGAGCACGAGAACGCCCTGTCCGGTCGCCACCGAATCACCTTCTTTCACCAAAACCTCTACGACCCGTCCCGGCATGTAGGCAACGACCTGCTGACTCGCGGGCCCCGCCTGGGCGTCGTGTGAGGTGGCGGCCAGATGAGCCAAAGGATCGAGGACCTGCACGATCTCGCTTCCGAACTCGCCCGCAACCTCGAAGCGATCCTCCCCCAGGTGCCACACGGCGACATCGTGATGATCGCCGTCCCACAGAATCGAGCGAACGTTCCCCCCGGGCGAGCGGATATCCAACTCGATCGATCGCCCCTCGAGCTCCACTCGCGCTCGAGATCCATCGCGGTCTACGCGCACCACACGATCCCGATCTCGATGTCTGATTACGAGCTTCACGTTTTTCTCCCGACCGCTTCCCGGCGTCCTGTCTCGCGCCATGAATGGCGTCGACCGTCCTGCATCGGCCTGGCCGCCCGGCGGGCGTGCCGCTCCGCATACTCGAGCGCCGCCACCATGACGGCGAGATCCTCGGCTCCGGTCGAGTTCCCCGGCGTGAGTTCGCCGGACGCGAGCTTCCGGTCCAGCATACCGATATCGAGCTCTCCGGAGAGAAAATCCGGGTCCTCGAGCAGCGAGACGAACAGGGGCACATTGGTCTTGACCCCTTCGATCCGTAGCTCGGCCAGCGCGCGACCGAGACGCCGGATCGCGGCCTCGCGATCGGCACCGAACGCTATCAGCTTGCCCAGCATCGGATCATAGTGGATGGTGACCTCTGAGCCTTCACTGACCCCGCAGTCGTTGCGGATCCCCGGTCCCTCGGGAAGACGCAGTCGGGTGAGACGGCCGGGCGAAGGGATGAAGTTGTGAAACGCATCTTCGGCATAGAGGCGAACTTCGATCGCGTGGCCGTAGCGTTCGATGTTGTCGAACTCCGGCCCGAGCGGCTCGCCCTGGGCGACGCGGATCTGGGTGATCACCAGATCGAGACCGGTCACCATCTCGGTCACCGGATGCTCCACCTGCAGCCGTGTGTTCATTTCCAGAAAGTAGAAACTCCGATCTCTCGACAGCAGGAACTCGACGGTGCCGGCGTTGGTGTAGCCGACGGCCTCGGCCGCGGTCACCGCCGCGGCACCCATCCGTACCCGCAGGTCTTCATTGACTACCGGCGAGGGTGCCTCTTCCAGCACCTTCTGGTGGCGTCGCTGGAGTGAGCACTCTCGCTCTCCGAGCGAGACCACTTTACCGTGGTGATCGGCCATGACCTGGATCTCGACGTGGCGAGGTTGTTCGATGTACTTCTCCAGGTAAACGGCATCCTCTCCGAAACTAGCGGCCGCCTCGGACCGGGCGGCGCGGTAGGCGCTTTCGAGCTCACCAGCGCTATGGACCAGTCGCATGCCCTTGCCGCCGCCACCGGCCGAGGCCTTGAGCATCACCGGATAGCCGATCTCGGCCGCAGCGGCCGCGGCGTCCCGAGTCGTTTCCAGCGGGAGCTCACCTCCCGGGACGATCGCGACACCGGCTTCGCGCATCAGGCGCCGGCTCTCGAGCTTGGAGCCCATCCGGGCCATCGCCTCCGGCGGCGGGCCGATAAACGCAACTCCGCGCTCGGCACACAGCCGAGCGAAGTCCGCGTTTTCGGCCAGAAAGCCGTAGCCGGGATGGACGGCATCCGCGCCGATCGTCACTGCCAGGTCGGCGATCCTTTCCGCCTTGAGGTAACTCTCGGTAGACGCCGCTCCTCCCACGTTGTGGGCCTCGTCGGCCAGGAGAACCGGTAGAGCTTCGCGATCGGGGTCGGAAAAGACCACCGCGCTGGTAATCCCGAGGTCTCGCGCCGCTCGAATCACGCGTACCGCGATTTCACCGCGATTCGCGATCAGGATCTTGGAGAACTTGGACTGCGTCATGAATCAGACGTCTGCTAACCCGAATGCTTCCGAGCCCGGGCGCTTTCTGTGCGCACCTGAAACGTAGAGGACAAGACCGACCGCCGTCAACAGGGCCACGGCGACCGACAGACGAAACGCGAGCCGGCTCGGCCACAATCGAACGACATGGTCGCCGGCCTCGACGGGCACAGCGATGCGATGCATGTTGGCCACCCAGGGTGTGATCTCTTCTCCGTCCACCTCCACGCGATAGGTCGGCAGATAGGTCCTCTGAATGACGAGCGCGCCGAATCCCTCGGCCTCGACTCTCCAGGCCCGGGCTTCGGGATTGCGCGACGTAACCTCCTCGACCGTGCCCGTCATCCCCGAGCCGGCAGACCCGGAACCCGCGATCACAACCTGTTCGCGCGGTCGAAATCCGGGAGAGGTCAAGGTCGTGAGCGCATCGTTCAAGTTACTGGAATACACGAACTCGCTGACAAACTGGGCCGGGGCCGCGGCACCGGTCAGCCGATAGAGCAGCAGGTCGGCACCCTGCGAGGCAAAGCGCCCGGCCAACTCGACGCCTTCGCTCACACCCAGTTCACGTTTCATGTAAAGCCACTCCACACCGGACGCTTCCAAGAGCCGAATGCGCTGCTCGTCCGGAAGCATAGCGAAGGCCTCCGTGGTGGCCCGGGTGAGAAAGGAATCGAGCCCCTCGGGCGAGAGCGCGAACTCGAACCGGCGCCGCTGCATCATGCCTACATAGGGGTAGGACTCATTGTGAATCTGCCGCTGCAGCCAGCGCGGATCCGGATCCGGATACTCGGCGATCGGAATCGGCGGCTTGCCGAAAAGGCCCCCGGCCGCACCGTGGGCGGCGACCGACTCGGGCGGGATCGCAACGCTAGCGCTTGGCGCCGTTCGATACAGGCTCACCGGCTCGGCTCGATACAAGGGCCGCAGCAGCGCCAGTTGCACCGCCAGATGAACGATCAACAGCGCCGGACCCAGAGTCCTGAAGACCCGAGGGCGTACGAGCGTAGCGAGTGCGACGGCCACGGCGAGGCCGGCGAACTGGAGCGAAAGGCCGGCCCAGCGCAACCGCTCGGGTGCGGCCAGGCCGGCGCTGGCGAAACCGGCCGGCATCCAACTCGAGAAGACGCTTTCGACACTCGCGCCGACCTGGGTCGCCAGAAGCCAGGCAATCAAATAGGCGGCCGCCAGGGCCAGGGACGCCCGGCGCAGTCGGCCGGCGCCCCCGGCGGCCAGGCAGCGATCGAATCCAAGGCCCGCCACCATCGCGGCCGGCACCGCGACCAGCGGCCAGAACTTGACCGGCAGGCGCAAGACACTCAGCCCGGGCAGGCTCAGCAGCCAGGCCACGACCGGATTGTGCCCGCCGAGAGCCAGAAAGAGGCCCAGTCCGATCAGGGCAAGCGCCCAGAGCCGAAACCGACGACCCGTGAACAGCCCCAAAAGGAAGCACACGATCGCCAGAAGGCCCGGATAGAACGAGTAAAAGAGCGGCTGAGCTCCGGAATAGAAGCGATGCCCCCAGAATGTCAGATCCGGGCGCCCGTAGGCGAAGGGTATGAACCACTCGGCGATCGCCGCGGGATGCCAGCTCGCCTCGGTCGCACCGGCCGGCGAATAGCCCCAGTGGCCGCGAAAGGACAGGCCCACGATACGCACGAACTCGATCCAGAGAGGCGCCGCAAGAAGGGTTCCGGCGGCGAGCGCCAGCGCGAGTCCGGCCAAACCGCGCCGGTTCGGACGAGCCATCCAGAGCGCCGAAACCCCGATTCCGAAACCGATAGCGGCGGTCATCGGGTCGCCCGCCAGAATCAGCAGACACCACAGGACCGCCACAACAGCGAGCCGCCAGTTTCGGCCCGGATTCGAGCACAAGCTCAGAATCGAGGCCGTGAAAGGAGGAATCAGGACGGCACCGGCCACCAGGTTGTAGAGGTTCAAGTTCGAAAGCAGATACCCGCTCGCGCCGAAGAAGACCCCGGCGGCCCAGGCTCCTCCGCGCCCGAGACCCAGCCGCCTCCCCAGCCAGAATGCCCCGACCGGAGCCAGCAGCAAGTGCAGCCAGAAGTGGGCATTGAACGCCCAAAGCAGGGGCGTGAACAGATAGAGCAAATTGCTCGGATAGAGCGCCACCGTGTTCGGGTTTCCGGTATGAGGCTGCCCCCCGGAGCGATAGGGATCCACCAGCGGCATGAAACCGTCCTTCATCGCTTCGGCCTGCCACCACTTCATCTCGAGATGCGTGTTGAAGACATCTCGAAAGAAGAAAGTCTCGAGCCCGGCGACTACCGGCCAGACCGCGAGGAGCAACAGGAGGAACGTGGGAAGAACGTAGAGGAGAGCGAACCGGCGCGGGCTGATCCCCCCGCCTGAAACCGGGCGCTCCGAAGCGTCAAGCACCGTGGATCTCCGCACCGGCGAAGAGCAGCCGGCGGTCGGCGCCCTCCGGTCCCATAAGATACGGCGGATGCTCGCCGCCCTGCTCAAGCTCTCGCGACCGGCGCACTGGCCCAAGAACGTCTTCGTGCTGGCGCCCCTGGTGTTCGCTCAGCTGCTGCATGTCCCCTCTGCCGTGGCACGCACTCTGGTTGCGTTCACGTGTTTTTGCGCCGCCTCGAGCGTCGTCTACATATTCAACGACTATCGCGACCGTCATCTGGACCGCAAGCACCCGCTCAAGAAGCTCCGACCGCTGGCGGCTGGGACCATATCCCCGGCCCTGGCCCTGGGCTTCGCCGCCTTGCTCGTTGTCGGGGTCGTCATCGGGGGCACCTGGCTCGGTACCGGTTTCATGGTCGTGGTTCTCAGTTACCTCGCTCTCAACGCACTCTACAGCTTGGGACTCAAGAGAGTGGTCATTCTAGACGTGATGATCGTCAGTCTGGGCTTCGTGCTTCGCGTTCTCGGTGGCGGTGCGGCGATCTCCGTCGACATCTCCGCCTGGCTGCTGCTGTGCACGATCTTCCTGGCCCTGTTTCTCGCCTTCTCGAAGCGACGGCATGAGTTGATGCTGCTGGCCGACGAGGCGACCGCTCAGCGACTCGTGCTGTCGCACTACAGCGCCGGCTTTCTTGATCAGATGATCAACGTCGTGACCGCCTCCTCGGTTGTCTCCTATGCACTCTATTCGGTGGCACCGGAAACCGTGGAGCGATTCAATACCGACTTTCTGGTCTATACGATGCCGTTCGTTCTATTCGGAATCTTCCGCTACCTGTATTTGATGTATCAGGTCCCCGAGCAGGTCAACCCGACGGAGGCTGTCGTTCGAGACTTGCCCTCGATTCTGAATATCCTGCTTTGGGGCTGCGCGGTTCTCGGCATCGTCTACTTCTTCTAGACCGGCCGAAGATCGGCGAACAAGCTCGCCTACGGGGCCAGCGGATAGCGCGTCCAGGGTGTGCTGTAGACCACGATTCGATCCCCGCCCATAGCGATGTTGTCCGGAATCTCGAGCTCGTACAGCGGCACAAAGCCCGAATTCAGGCTTCCGAGGCCCGGGTACCAGCCGGGGAAGATCACCAGAAAATCAGGGCGGGTCTCTTCCAGGATGCGCAGAACTCCATTTCGCCAATCACCGCCCGAGGCCTTGGCATCTCGAATGTAGCCTGACACGCGCGGATGGATGATCCCGGCGAGGTCGACGACGCGGTTTGGCAGAAAGTACTTGAGGGCACCGACGTCGTTGACCGCCAGGAGCGCTCTGGGATCGACTCTCTCGGCGAGCCACTTCGCCATCTGCACGTCTCCGTCTTCGATATTCGCGACCGCCTGGATGTAGCGGCCCGCGCCCAAGGCCGAAGTCGAGACCGTGGGCCAGAACAGAAGCAGCATGACCGCCGCCCGCAAGGGGAGTGCAAGCCCGCCGACCGTGATCTTGGGACCTATCGCCCGGGCCGCCCGAGCGATCGCCAGCGTACCGAGCAGGATCAGGATCGGGAACAGCGGATAGAAATAGCGTCCGAAGTTGCCTAACAAGTACTTACCCGGCGGGCTGATCAGCGAATACGCCAGCGGCAGTCCCACCAGCCAGAGACCGGGCAGCAAGCCCCGATCCCTTTTCGTCCCGAGCCGCTCGACCAGAACCACGACGCCGCCCAGACTCAAGAAGAGCATGTAGGGCTGTGCCCGGATGAATACGCTTACCACCTCGTAGAGATAGCGAAGGTCCGGCAGCAGTCGGATCGTGCCGCTGGACTTGGCGCCGAACGTGGTCGGCAGCAACGAGGAGCTGAAGCTCCAGTTGAGCACGACAATCGGGGTAATCAGAATCAATCCGGCCACGACCCCTTTGATAACGGCGCGCCATCCTCCGATCCCCAGCTTCAACTCCCCGGTATCCGAACGGTCCCACTGCAACATGCGATCGACGCCGGCAAGCAGGACGAGCAAGAATCCCTCCGGGCGCGCCAGCGCCGACAGCGCCAGAGCCGCAAATGCCCACAGGCTGCCCGCGTTCCGCTGTTTCTCGCGCAGATGCAGGATGATTCCCCACAGGGACAGCAGCACGAACAGCGGAATCTCCATCCCCGAGAGGGCCGCCCACAGGATCCAACTCGTGAAGGCAGTCATCGCCGTGGCGAAGGCCGCCAATCCCGTCCCCAATCCGAGCTCCCGGCCAAGGACGAAAACTGCATGCAAGGCGGCGATCGTGATCGCGATCCCGACGAGCTTGACCCAGATCGTCACCGGGCCGGGCAGAAGAAACAGGATCGACAGCACGGCGGTCCACAGAGGTGCCGTTGATCCGGCAACCGGCTCGCCGGGGTTGTACGTCAAGCCGTCGCCCAGCGAGAGATTGCGAGCGAACTGGAGGTGAATCCAGGAGTCGTCCAGGGGAAACCCCAGGCCGCCGTCGAGAAAGAAGAGCTCGACCCCGAGATAGCCCAGGCATGCTGTCAACCCGAGGATCAGGACCCCGACAAGATAGCGGCGCTCGCGTTGGTTCTGTGCCATCGGAGAGAGACCTTCCGAGAGATTCTAACCTCGGCGTGGGCAGCACGACTCGATGCCGCTTCGAGGCGCGAAGTCGGCTGCTAGACTTTGGCGCTCCATGAGCGAACCCGCCCGCCGCAGACCGCTCTCGGACACGCGCAAAAGACTGCTGCTCTACGGCACGGCCACCCTGGCGGTCGGCATCGTTCTCTTCCTGACCTGGTTCTTCGAGCGCCCGTCGGAGCTGGACCAAGATCAAGACTGGACTCAGATCGACTACGCCGCGATGCCCGAGGTCGACTTGCTGCGACGCTACATGCGAATCGACACCAGTTCGGTTACCGGCAGCGAGCTGGCGGGTGCCGAGTTCTTGGCCGACGAGCTGGCAGGAATGGGACTCGTGCCGACCGTGGAGCGGCTCGGAGAGAAGGAAGCCAACGTCTGGGCGATTCTCGAGGGCGCGAGTCCGGAAGCTCTGGTCCTCCACAACCACATCGATGTCTTCCCGATCGTGGAGCCCGAGAGCTGGGACTTCGATCCGTTCGCAGCCGAGATCAGCCAGGCCTGGTTGTACGGTCGCGGCGTTTTCGACATGAAGAGCGTGGCGATCGTTCAACTTCTTGCCCTCAAGAATCTGATCGAGCGTCAGAAAAAGCCGGAGAAATCAGTGATCTTCCTGGCGACTGGCAGCGAGGAGGTCGGCAGCGAGCTTGGCACTCGCTGGATCCTGGAGCGGCATCCCGAACTGACCGAGAGGTTCTGGATGGTCCTCACCGAGGGCGGCATCGTGGAGCCGATCAACCGGCAAGAAATCAAATACTGGGGCATCGAGTTCGCTCAGAAGCGCTTCGCCACAGGCCACTTCTGCTCGAGCTCAGAGAGGCAGCTCCAGGATCTCCGACTGCAGCTGATCGAACACAACGAGCACTTTCGAGCGCCGCTGATGACCCCCGAGACGAGTCGCTTCTTCAAGGACTATGGCGGGTCGCGGGATCGAGATCTCTATCGCGAAACGCTGCTGACGCCCGACAACCTGCTCGCTCAGCCCGGCAGCTTCCAGCAGCTTCCGCCCTTCCTACGCGCGATGTTCCGCAACGAAATCGCCGCCTTCGCCCCTGAGCCCGATCCCGGTGGGGGCTTCCGAATGAAAGTCATGCTGCATCTCCTTCCCGGTCAAGACCTCGACGATGCGCGCAAAGAGCTGCTGCCCGAGTGGTTGTCGCACGGCCTCACCTTCCAGATCGCCGAACCCTTGGGAGCGCGACACGGAAGTCCTCCCGATCATCCAGCCCTCGCCGCCCTTGCCGAAGCGGTCGAGAGTGTCTACCCGGACACCGCGGTTGGACCGTATTTCCTGCCCTGGAGCGCTACCGATTCGCGCTTTTTTCGCCAGCTGGGTATTCCATCGTATGGCTTCTCTCCTTTCGTCGTCTTTTCGACCGACACCTTTCGCGTCGACGGTCCCAACGAGCGGATGTCGCTGCCGGGCTACGTGTCCGGGCTCGAGATTTACAGGCGCGCGGTCGAGGGAATCGCGGGCTGACAGAGACCGACAGGCCGGCCGTCAATTATTGTCGGCCGGGTCCGATTTCTTCCCAGGAAACCCTTTGATTCAGGTGTCTTTTGAGTCTGGCACGGATACTGCTCCTTCAGCCGTCCAGACAGAAAAGCGTTGAAATCGCTTAGTTTCATAACCGAAGGCAAAAGGAGCCAGAACATGATTTCAAGACTCAACAGACGCCGGGGCCAAAAGGGTTTCACCCTGATCGAGCTCCTTATCGTCGTCGCGATCATCGGTATCATCGCGGCAATTCTCATTCCCAACCTCCTGGACGCTCTCCAGAAGGCCAAGCAGAAGCGCACGGTCGGCGACATCCGCAACGTGGGCTCGGCGTGGTTCTCGTGGTACCAGGACCAGAACTCCGCAGCCGCAGCGGGCTCGGGCAGCACCTACAACTGGGCCCTCCTCAGCTCGGACATCTCCGCCGACGGATTGCTCAGCACGCTCTTCGTCAGCAACACCATGTTCTATATCCAGCAGGTGCCCGGCAAGGACGCTTGGGGTAACGACTACGATTACCAGCATGGCACCGCGCTCGACGACCCGACCTACATGGGTATTCGCAGCGCAGGCCGCGGCGATGCCTTTACGAGCGCTTCCTACACCATGGGTCCGTTCATCGCGACCGACTACAACCAGGACATCGTCTGGGCCGACGGCTTCTTCGTCCAGTACCCCGCCGGTGTCGAGACGGTCAAGGCCGCCGGCAGCTAAGCCAGCGCCTAAACTCGACCTACCCGGAGGCGCCGCTCTCGCGAGAGCGGCGCCTCTTTTTTTGCCTCCGGCCAATGGGCCCTTTCCTTGTTACAATTGAGTTCCAGACCCGGCTGCCCATGGTGAACGTCAGAAAGGTCGTGAGACGAGCTCCTCCGACGGGCGGCCGACGCACGACCCCGAGCGGTAGCCTCGGCTTACCGTCCGCGCTCGCCCTCGCGGGGCTGCTACTCTTTCCGAGCTGCGCCCAGAAGAGCCACGCCGCCCCACCCGAAGCTCTGGCATGGTTCGTCGGCTACCTCAAGCTCGACACGACAAACCCTCCGGGCCGCGAGGAAGCAGCTGCCCAGTACCTGCGCGAGATCCTGCACCGCGAGGGCATCCCGACGCGTCTGCTGGTCACGCCTTCGGGCCGCACCAGCCTCTACGCACGACTGGAGGCCGCGACCCCGACCCCGGGCGCCGGCGCCCTCGTCCTGACCCACCACATGGACGTCGTCCCCCCGGGGCCGGGATGGAGCCAAGAGCCCTTCTCGGGACTCGAGGAGAACGGCTGGATCTGGGGTCGCGGCGCCGTAGACGCCAAGAGCCTCGGCATAGCTCAGCTGGCGGCCTTCATCGATTTGCACCGGCGAGGAGGTCCCCAGACACGTCCGGTCGTCTACCTGGCGGTCGCCGACGAAGAGCGCGGAGGTTCGCAGGGAACCGGCTGGCTCATCCGTCATCACCCCGAGATGTTCGCGGACACCGCTGCCGTGCTCGGCGAAGGTGGAGCCAACCGCGTGATCGCCGGCCGGCATTTTTGGTGGGGCATCGAAACGGCGCAGAAACGCCCGCTCTGGCTAAAAGCGACCTCGTATGGCCGCGGAGGCCATGGCTCGATGCTCAATCCGGGCAGCGCACCCCACCAGCTGACGCTCGGCCTCGCTCGGCTACTCCAGCGGCCAAGGGACTTCCGGGTCACGCCGGAGGCTCGCCGTTATCTGGAAGCCGTCAAACCGTACCAGAGTGATTTTTTCGGAAGGATGGTCGCCGAGCTCGACGATATCGTCAAGGACGAAAAGCCCAACGAACGGCTGTTCCCAGGCGTCGCCAACTACCTTCTGGATACGATTCAAGTCAACGTGATCGAAACCGGGGAGCGGATCAACGTCGTCCCGAAGAAGGCCGAGGCGAGGATAGACATCCGCCTGCTTCCCGATGCCGACGAGAAGGCGATGCTGGAAGAGATTCGCGAGCTGCTCGGCGACTATGTGGAAGTCGAAGTACTTCTGAGCTCCTCCAGAGCGGAAGCCTCGCCACTCGACAACGAGATCTACCGCTGTCTCGAGCTTCTCCTGGGCCAGAGCGCGCCGGTGGTACCGGCTTTCATCCCCGGCGTGACCGATGCTCGATACTTCAGAGAGCGCGGGATCCCCGCATACGGCTTTTCACCCTTTGCCCTGGCGGCCGAAGAAACCGGCGGCATCCACTCGGTTGACGAGCGCATCACGCGCGGGGCCTTTCTCAAAGGCCTCGCGGTCTACTCAGACGTGGTCACGGCGTGCACCGACTCGTAAGCCGCGGCGGCGTAGCGATCATCGGCATCCTCGTCGTCGCGGTCTTCCTGGGCCACC
Organism: bacterium; assembly: GCA_024224155.1. Classification (NCBI taxonomy): domain Bacteria; species bacterium. The sequence continues at coordinate 63,417 of JAAENP010000154.1, read as the reverse complement.
TCCTGGCGAGTGGCGCAATCCTGGTCGTTCGCGACGTACCCATTTTCCACGTGCCGCTGCGTGCGGCCTTTGCAAGCCTGGTGACGGACGGACTCCCGGTCTGGAACCCGACTATCCACGCCGGCCAGCCGGTTCTCTCGAATCCGAACTATGCGGCTTTCTATCCGCCCACCTGGCTCGCCCTAGTCTTGCCCGCCCACACTGCCGTCTCCTGGATCCTGGTCCTGCACGGAATGTTCGCCTTCGCCGGAGCCTGGATCGCGGCACGCAGCTTTGGCTGCGGGCGAGCCGCGGCGACCTTGACCGCGGTCGCGTTCTTCGCCGGCGGCGGGATGCTCTCGGCGGTCAATGGCGTAACTACCTACTGTTCCGCCAGCTGGCTGCCCTGGACTCTCTTCTGGGCTCGCCGCTACTTTGAGGCGCCGGATCGACCCGCTATCAGCTTGAGGAGCGCGCTCCCCGGCTTCGGCCTGGCGATACAGGTGCTCGCCGGAGAGCCCGCCATCGCGCTCGTATCGAGCATCGCAGTCGCCTGCATGGCCCTCACGTCCAAGGGCAATCCCCTGCGGCGCGTCCGCTCCCTCACTCTCGTAGCGGTCTTCGCCGTGCTGCTCTCGGCGGTCCAACTGGTGCCGACCCTGGCTCATGTTCAGAGCTCGAGTCGTAGCGGCCCATCTGAAGCCGAGTCGGCCGTGTGGTCGACGCCGCCGTTGCGCCTGCTCGAGTTTGCCCTTCCCCGCCTCTACGGCGACCCGATGGGCCTCGACGAAGACCTGTACTTCGGCTGGAAGCTCCATGACCAGGACTTCCCGTATCTCATCTCCATCTACGCCGGTCAGCTGACCCTGATCCTGGCGCTAGCGGCGTTCGTGCGCTGGCCGATTGCCGGTCGAATGTTTTGGGTAACACTGGCGCTCGTGGGGCTGGCGCTCGCCTTCGGTCGCCACAACCCGCTCTATGCGCAGCTGGCTCCTTCACTACCGTTGATCAACCTGATCCGGTATCCAGAGAAGTTCATGCTCCTGACCACCACAGCACTGGCCTTCGGAGCGGGACTGGGCTGGCAGCACCTGCTCGATCGGCGCGAAGACGACGAACCTGCTCGCGAAGACTTCGCGATCGCGCTGGCGTCCGTGGTCACCTTGGTGGTCCTGGTCTTCTGCTTGACCCTGAGCTTCAAACCCGAAGTCGGAGCCTGGTTCGTTCGAGAAAACACGATTCATCCACCTGTCGGTGATCGGCTCGATACCGCGGTCGAGTTTCTCAAAGGGCAGACCTGGGTGGGCTTGCTGGCCTGTTTCGCCTCGCTCGGAGTCCTTCTTCTCCACCGGCTCAGGCGAACTCCCGCGGCACTGCTCGTGCCGCTCACCCTGGTCACGCTCGGTGCGGACCTCGCGTACTACAACGGCGGCCTGACTCCCGCGATCGACTATTCCGAGCTGACGTTGCCTCCCGGCCATCTATCCGGGGTCGACCCCGCAGGCGGACGGGTTTTCACCGACGAGCCCTTCGTCGGCCGGGACGGCTTCCAGCCGCGCTCGACCCGACCCGGGCCCGACGCCCTGTGGTCCAAAGTCGACCGCGCTGAACCCTACCTGGGGAATCTCTGGGGCTATTCGTATGCACTGCACCTCGATTTCGACCGAATGCTCACCGAACCCGCCAATCGTGCGCTGGCTTTGGTAAACAAACACTGGTCCGACGCAGAGGCCACGCGCCGCATCCTGGCCGCATGGGGTATCGGCTACGTGCTCCGCAATCGATCGGTGAGCCAACTGACTCAGGCTCGGCTGGCGGGCGAGGGTCTACCCGCCGTCGAAGTGGAAACGCTGCCATGGCGAAACCCCATACTCAGCTGGGAGCGCAGTGTTCAATGGCATGACTCCGCGCAAGAGGCGGAAACGCAGGCCGCCGCGGCCAGGTTTCGCACCGCCCATTGGGTGGGCTCTCCCCAGTTGGGCGCCTCGACGGGCGGCGCTCCCGAGAGCATTCAGCGCCTGGCGGCCAAGAGCTCATCGACCGTGCTCGAGTACACCTCGTCGTCGGTTCTGCTGGCGGTCGTCAACACAACCTTCGACAGGGGCTGGCAAGCGCAACTGGACGGGCAGACGATCCCTGTACATCGAACCGTTCTGGGCCAGATCGGACTGGAGCTACCGCCCGGGCAGCACGTGCTGGCCCTCAGATTCCGAACTCCCTATCTTCGCCTGGGCCTGGCGTTGAGCTTGCTCACGGCGCTGGCCGTGCTTGGAGCGGAACTGGTTCGACGGCGAAGCCGGGGGATAGAATCACGGCCAGCGTGGCAACCCCGCTCCTGATCATCTATTCGGCCCTGTTCGGCCTCGTTGTCGGCAGTTTCCTCAACGTCGTGGTCCACCGGCTGCCACGCGGCACGTCCATCGTCTTCCCACGCTCCGCGTGCACATTCTGCGGCGGACCGGTAGCCGCGCGCGACAACATTCCGGTTCTGAGCTACCTTTTGCTTCGGGGTAAGTGCCGCAGATGCTCGGCTCCGATCTCGATTCGCTATCCCCTGATCGAGCTCGCGGCTAGCACTTTCTTCGCTCTGTGCGCATGGCGCTTTGGATTCAGCCTCGAAACTCTCGCCGCGGTCCTTTTTTGCTCACTGCTGCTGTGCCTGGCGTTGATCGACTACGATCATTTTCTACTGCCCGACAAGCTCACGCTGCCGGGAATCCTCGCCGGTCTGATGCTTCAGCCCTGGCTGCCCCGAACCAGCTTCGCCGATGCCGCTCTCGGTATCCTCTTCGGCGCCGGGGCCCTGATCCTGATCGTGAATTTCTGGTACTGGCTGCGCAACGAAGAAGGCATGGGCCTCGGCGATGTCAACATGCTGGCCATGGTCGGAGCTTTTCTGGGCTGGCAGGGCGCTGCGGTCACTCTGTTGGTGGCGACGGTAGCCGGGGCCATGACCGGGCTCTTGTTGATCGCCTTGCGACGGCTGGGCGCGAGCTCCCGATTGCCCTTCGGTGTCTTCCTGTCCGTCGGCGCCGTGGTCGCACTCTTCTTCGGCGACCAAATCGTCGACTTCTATCTCGGCCTGCTATGAAACGAGCCCTACGCGGTCCCGGAATCGGCCTGCGGCGCGAGGTCTTGATCGTTCTGCCGGTCGTGTTCCTGCTGCTGGTCGTGCTGTCGACCTACACCCTCCTCAGCTATCGGACCGGGATTACGCTCACCGTCGAGGCGCGCAGACTCGAAGCCGCTCACCTGGTGGACCGACTCGCGGAGTCCATCGCCGCCCGCCGCATCACCACGGCCAGTGAGCTTCGCGAGCAGCTGTCGCACGTAGAATCCTTCGTCCTGGTATCGAGCGCCGGCCATGCGATCGTTGAAGGCGGCTCGATCTCGACGGGAATGCCATTCGGCGACTTCGACGCCCTCGAAATCGAGCGGCCACTCGCTGTCGGACCCGATAAGAACAGAGACTACATCGCCGCAATCGCACCCACTGTCTGGAGCGGAGAGCCTCACTATCTTCGTATCGACCTGCGAGCCCACGAGCTCAGCCGGCAGCTGAGAAACGTGCGCACCCTGGCCTGGGTGGTCCTGCCCATCAACGCGGCGCTGTCGATCCTGGTGCTCCTCTTTCTCAGGCACCTGCTGGCACCCTACGACCAGCTACTGGCCACAGCCCGCCGGCTCCAGGACCCCGGGGACACAACAGAGGACGAAGTCGCCTTCCTGATTTCCTCGTTCGAGAAGGCGGTCCGCGCGCTCGAAGCGGAACGTTCTCCAGAAGAGGAGCTGGCGACACTGGAACTGGCTCTGGGGCCCTCACTCGAGAGCGGATTCCTGCTCTTGGGCCGCGGTGGTGAGGTCCTTGCCCTCAATCCCGTAGGCGCTCGACTGCTGGGTTCGCCGTCTCCCGAATCGGGGGCGCCCATGGCGGAGCTTCTCGCCGGCCATACTAAGCTGAGCGAGCTGGTCGCCAGCGCCATCGAAAGCAACGAACCCATCCAACGCCGGGAAATCGACATCGAGCGCGACGGTGAATCGGTACCGCTGGGCGTGAGCGTCCACCCTCTTCGGCGCAATGACGGCGAAGTGCGGGGTTTCCTGGCGCTGTTCGCGGATCTCACCGAGACCCGTCGCCAAGCCGAAGAGGAGAAGATCTCGTTCAGCCTTGCCCAGGTCGGCGAGCTCGCCGCGGGTGTCGCTCACGAGATGCGCAACAGCCTTTCCACATTTCGCGGATACCTGACCTTGGTGGAACGAGCACCCGAGGAGGAAGCGATCACCGACTACCTCTCCGAGCTACGCCGGGAGACCGATCATCTGCAGAGAGTCCTGGAAGATTTCCTGTCCTTTGCGCGTCCCGAAAGCAGCCGCCCCGAGCTCTTGAACCTGGAAACCGTCGTGCGCCGGGCGGCGGCCGATCCTGCGCTTGAAGGGAGCAGCGTCGAGATTCAGGGTCGCGAGCCACTACCGGTCATGGGCGACGCTCAGCTGCTTGAACGGGCGATCCGCAATCTCCTCCACAATGCCTGTCAGGCCCAGCAAGCCGCCGGGATCGAGGAGTCCGTGACGGTCCGGACATCGCGCCAGGACGGGTTGGCGATCATCGAGATCCTCGACCGCGGCCCCGGGCTTCCCGAAGCCGTGCGCAAGCGGCTCTTCGAGCCGTTCGTCACCGGGCGCGCGGGAGGAGTCGGCTTGGGGCTCTCGCTCGCCCGCCGAATCGTGGATCTTCACGGCGGCCGGCTTCGACTTGGTGACCGGCCCGGTGGCGGTTCGATGGCGCGACTCTCAATCGCTCTTGTCGACGAATAGCGGCAGCCGAAGCCCCGAGTGGGCGGACGGCTACGACTGTCCGCGATACCGTGGAAAGCCCTCGAGGTCGTACTGCTGGACCTTGCGCTGCAAGCTGCGGTAGCTGATCCCCAGAAGCTCGGCCGCGCGCTTCTTGTCGCCACCCGAGGCCAGCAAGGCGTCTTCGACCTCTTGCCGTGCCTCGGCGTCACCGGGCGACAGCAGCCCCTTCAGATCGGCTACGCTCAGAGTGTTGCCTTCGCACAAAATCGCCGCTCGTTCGAGCAGATTCGCCAGTTGGCGGACATTGCCCGGCCAAGGCTGTTGCTGGAGCAGGTCCTCCGCCCTCGAAGTCGGTATCAGACGGGTTCTCCCCAAACGAGTACAGACTTGTTCGAGGATGTGGCCTGCCAGAGCCGGAATGTCCGAGGATCGCTCTCTCAGAGCCGGTAACTCGATCGGGAAGACTTCCAACCGAAAAAAGAGATCCGACCGGAACTCGCCATGTTTCACCATGGCGCGCAGGTCGCGATTGGTGGCCGCAACCAACCGAACATCCGCCCGAACCGTCCGCGTACCTCCGACCCGCTCGAAGGCGCGCTCTTCGAGTACCCGCAGTACCTTGCCCTGGATCCCCGTTTCCAGCTCGCCGATCTCGTCCAGCAGCAGAGTTCCACCCTGGGCGGCCTCGAATCGGCCCTTCTGGCGCCTGTGCGCTCCCGTGAAGGCGCCCTTCTCGTGACCAAAGAGCTCGTTCTCGAGCAACTGGGCCGGCAAGGCGGCGCAGTTGACCGCTACAAAGGGGCTCGACTTGCGGGGCGAGTGGGCATGAATCGCCCGCGCGAACAGTTCCTTGCCAGTACCGCTCTCGCCGGTCAGCAGGACCGTACTCTCGGTCGGGGCTACTCGCAGCGTGAGTTTCGCGGCCGCGCGCATCAAGGGATGGCGCCCCACGATTGGAGGGACTCCCGGAGCTTCGAGCAGCGTCGGCCCGGATTCACCACCGAGGTGGCTGCCCACGAGCGCCGTCAGATCGTCTATCTCAACGGGCTTCTCGAGGTAATCACTGGCGCCCATTTTCATCGCGTCGACCGCGGTCTGAACGGTGCCGTGAGCGGTGAGCACCAACACCGGCGCTTCCGGTCGGCGCTCTCGGCTGGCCTCGAGGACCTCGAGTCCCGACGCCGAGGGCAGCTTCAAATCCGTGACGACAAGATCGAAGTCTCCGGTCTTGGCAAGCGCGACACCCTCGGCGCCATCCGCCGCGCTCGTTATGTCGTAACCGTGCTGGGCCAACGCCGTTTCGAGCAGGCGCCGGAGCGCGTCGCGATCCTCGACAATCAAGATTCTAGGGGCTTGCTGCATCGATTCCCATTTTTCGGAGCCCTGCCAAGACGGCGGTCGCCAGGACCTCGTCATCCTCCGCCTCGACCGTGCGCAGATCCAGGACGAACCGACCCCTTCGTGAGTAGCCCACAACGGGCGGACTGCCGAGTCTCAAAGCGGAGGCCAGTTCGGGGGTATCCGGGAGCGCCAAGGCCAGGCCCGGAACCGGCTGGTCGGGAGCCGACCCCCCGCCGAGAAACGCGTCGGCCGGTACGATCTCGGCGCCCAGCCTGGGCGCCAACGCCTCGAGGCGTCCGCGGTGCTCGGTTTCGTCGGGCCAGAGGCGGTCGAGCGGCATGGGGTTTCCGGCAAGGTGCCGCCGCAAGACGCCCTCGAGAGCGGCAAGGGTCGTTCTGTCGGGTCGCAGCGCTCGATACAAGGGGTGATGCCGGCATCTCTCCACGAGCTCCGAGCTCCCGAGAAGAAGTCCGGCCTGGGGCCCGCCCAGGAGCTTGTCTCCGCTGCCACATACCAGGTCGCAGCCTTGTCGAAGCAACGCCTCCAAGCTCGGGTGATCTCTGAGTTGTGGGTGTTCTCGCGCCTGCAAAAGCCCGCTGCCCTCGTCGACCAGAAGCGGAATCGCCCGGCTTCGACCGAGAGCGACGAGGTCGCCCGGCGAAACACTCGCGACGTAGCCCGCCTGCCGGTAGTTGCTCGGGAAGACCTTGAGCAACATCGCCGTCTGCGGCCCGATGGCTCGCTCGTAGTCGGCCAGGCGGGTCCGATTGGTCGTACCCACTTCGACCAACCGGCAGCCCGTGGCCTCCAGTAGCTCGGGAATCCTGAACGACCCGCCGATCTCGACAAGCTCTCCACGGGAGACTATGACCTCTCGGTCGACTGCGAGCACGGCTAGAACCAGGACCATCGCCGCGGCGTTGTTGTTGACCACCACGGCCGCCGGCGCGCCGGTCGCGGCCTCGAGCAGACGAGCGGCGCGATGATTGCGGTCCACCCGCCTGCCGGCGCCGAGATCGAACTCCAGGTCACAATACGCGTTCAGCAGATCCGGAAGTCGCCCAGCGATCGCTCGCGGCAAGGGCGCGCGTCCCAGATTGGTGTGGAGCAAGATGCCGGTGGCGTTGAGAACTCGCTCCAAGGGCTTTCCGTAGCGGCTCTCGAGCGCAATCCGAATAGTGCTCGGAAGCTCGGCCACTTCTCGATCCATAACGATGTCCTCACCGGCCAGGACTCGCTCGCGAAGCCGCTCCAACTCGACCCCCGCTTGGACGCGCACCAGGCGCCTTCCGTATAATTGATGTGCGCCCGCTAATTCGGCATCGCCAAGCAGAATATCCACCGCGGGTAGCTGCCGAAGCAGGTCGGCTCGAGCTTCAACCGTCATCGAGAACCATTCTAGAGAAACTTGAGCTTCGACAGCCAGATCGCTTCAATCGAGCAGGATATGCGTCTGCTCAGGATCGAGTTCGACCGCTTCATGGCCGGAGCCGTCCGCTTGCCGCCGGAGGAGCTCCGCTTTCGTATCGAGAAGCAGATTCGGAGCATGCGACGGGGTCGCCTGCGCTCGTTCGCCCAACGTTTCAGGCTCAGCACTCTCGAAGCGAGCTTCAACACCTTGGGCGAGCTGCACGGCCGCCGCTTGCGAGAGATCGAGACTGGCAAGATCGTGCGCCCGAAGTCCGTCACCCACGGCCCTCGGCTCGATGCTTCCAGGGGCTTCGAGATCGGGGAGAGACCCGAGCGCGCCGCCATCGAGGCCCTCTATGAAAAGCTCTATGGTCGCCACGGTCGAAGTAACAAGGCCGACTTCGGCAGCTTCGAAAAGCACCTCGCAAGCCAGGTATCCAAGCTCCGGGAGAAGACCGGCTGTGCCAAAGTCCATCTCAGGGTGGCGCGAGAGGGTGAGACCCTGAAGCTCAAGGCCAAGCCCGTTCGCAAGAACAAGGAGAACGCCGTATGAAGTCCCTCAGAGCCCTGTGCGCAGCCCTGCCGATTCTGATCGCCACCTCGGCGCTCCAGGCCGAAACGGTGCCGCTCAATCTCCCCCAGGCAATTGCCGCGCAGCAAAGGGTGATCGACGCCAACCCGGGCGACGCGACTCTCTACAACGATCTCGGCAACCTCTTGTATCTGGACAGCCGGAACAAGGAAGCGGCAGAGGCCTACGAAGCAGGTATCTTGGTGGACCCGGCATTGGTATCGCTCAGATACAACTTCGCGCTCCTCCTTCACCAGACGGAGCGGCCGCGCCGGGCCGAAAAGGAGTATCGGGAGGTTTTGAAGATCGATCCGAGGCATGCCTGGGCGCATTACCAGATGGGAGTCCTTCTCGCTCAAAGAGGCCGGCGATCGGCAGCCATCCAGAGCTGCGCCCGCGCCATGCGTCTCGATGCCAGGCTCACCGACCCGGCCTTCAATCCTCATATCCTCGAGAACACCCTCGCTTCGAGCGCGGTTCTTTGGGCCTACTCCGACCTGTCCTCCGCGGCCCTGGCACCGCGCGTCTACGAGAACCCGGGCAACGTCACGAGCATTCTCCTCGCTGCTCAGGAAGGCATGCCCAGACCCGAGCGCAAGCTAGAGCGCAAGCTCCAGAGGAAGCAACGGCGGCGCGCAAAGAAAGCGGAATCTGAGGGATAGCCGACCGGTCGCTCAGAAAGGGGACTTGCCGTTGGTGTCGAGCCCGACAACCAAAAGGCTGGGCGATCCGAGGAGTCCTCCCAACGGAAAGAAGGTCAGGTCCCGAGCCGCGGCCTGGAGTCCGCCGAGCAGCTGACTCAATCTGCCCGACAGCCTGGCGCCCGCAATTGCGGCCGTGGGGGCGCCGGAGCGCACCGCAAATCCACCAAGCGTCATCTCGAAGCGGTCGCCCTCCAGGTCGAACCGGCCGGCGTCGAGCACATCCAGGAAATAGTGTCCGCGCGAGATCTCGGCGAGCAGCGCTCCTGCCGACTGCTTCCGATCGGCCTCGACAAAGAGATGAGACGGACCGACTTGCGGGACGTCTCGATAACTGGCGCGGCGGACACAACCGGCGCTGCGGTCCACCAAAGCCTTTCTTACCGACTCCGAACTCAGTGTCGCGCACAGAATACCTTTCTCGACGAGAACCGTTCGGCCGGTCGGAACACCCTCGCCATCGACGGGTGCGGCAAACAGACCGTCCGCGAGCCGGCCGTCATCGGTGATACTCAAACGCTCCGAACCGAGAACGTGACCCTTCTTTCTGCCGGATTTGCGTCCCGTCTCCACATCCATCAAGAGCGGCAGCAGCGCTCCCAGAATCCGAACCGCGACCGGTGGGGCCAATAGCACCACACCCCGATCGCGCTCTCCCCGCGTGCCGTCTCGGCGAATCAGGAGGCGGTCCGCGATACGCCGTGCCAGGGCCCGTGGACTGAACGCTCGCGCGTTTCGCCCACCGACGAACTCGATGACCTTCTCGTTGCCCAGTGCGGCTTCGAGAAAGAGAGTCGCGGTGCGCTGGCGCCAGCTCGCCTCGACGCCCCTGCTATTGGCGATCTCCGAGCTGCTCTCGCCGTCTTCGAGGGTCGCCTGCAGAAGACGTGCGTCGGGCAGCTCGCGTTCGAGCTCGCGGCCGCAGGCTTCCAGTATCTCGAGAGCCTCGTGCTCCACACACAGAGGGGATCGCAGCTGCGCCGGCTCGCTCCACTCGGTCACCGGACGCGAGCTCGGAAGCCTGATCGGGTAGCCGTCCGGGCTCGGCCACGGCCCGGCCACCGGCAACTCGCCGCTGCCGCAAGAAAAAAACGACGATTTCTTGGCGCTGGCGCGCACCGCCCAACCGCGCTCTTGGTGCAGTGACGCCAGCCGGCCCTGAGATCCCAGAGCGGCTCTGCGGCTGCGTCCTTCCTTGAGATAGACCTCGACGGCCTCCAGCCCTGCCGGGAGCACGGACCGGGCGACCTGGTCCAGCAACCTCAGGATATCGGTCATGCGCCGATCTCCATGCCCGCCAGTCGGATGTGAGGGCAGGTCGCCCACACCGGCAGCCGGTGCCCGGCCTTGGCGCACCAGCCCGCTCCGGCAAACTCGGTCTCGTCTCCAACCGCTTCGACCGCACTCAGAACCGCCGAGACTTTCCCTCGCAGGGTGCATTTCCCCACCCAGTCTCCCAGCTGCCCCGACCGAAATCGCCGGCCGTAGGGAAACTCCACGAGCAGATCGCCCGAAAGAGGGTCGAGATTCCCGCGCGAGATCTCGGAGAAATAGATGCCTCGAGCACCCGCCAGAAGCTGCCCTGCGTCATGCTCTCCCGGCACGAGCTCGAGATGAGTGGACCTCGGCACCGGTGGCAGGTGCCGGCTCGCCCGGCGCGCCGCCCCCGGCAAAAGGTGAGGCGAGCGATCCGCATGGAAGCGGTCAGCGAGAGGCTGGCTGACGCGCCCTTTCTGGAGCAGCCACCGCCGGAGCACAGGCAATCCCTCGTCATCCGTTTCTCGCCTGAGAACCGACGGCATATCGGCAGGGCTGTCCAGGACGTCGAGAAGATCACTGCCCAGAGACACTCCGAGCGCAGCCTCGGGCCTGCCGCTCAGGACGAGAGTGTCGGTCTCGAGGGCGTGAGCCACCGCTTCGTGCAATAGAACCGCGGCAGCCGCCGGTGCGAGCACGATCGGACCCGAGAACCTGTCCGCCGGCGCGGCTGCTCGCGCTTGAAAGCGATCGACGAGACTCCCCGCCACGGCCTCAACGCATCGATCATCCAACTCCGGAACCAGCGTTCCGAACCTCCCCCAGGGAGTCGTGCCGGCAAGGCTGAAGAACGCCTCGGTTTGAGCCTCGGGCACCAAGCGTCGCCCAACCAGCTGCACCTGACGGCTGTGACGGGCGACTCGCAACTGGAACGCAAAGGCCGCGTGCCGTTTGCGCACCGCCCGTCGGACCTCGGTTGGGAAGTCCCGCAGCCCGGTCCGGTTCGGCTCCTCCGGCGCTCTGCCTGGAACCAGCTCGGGAACCAGGTAGGAGCTCGCCGGAACTACACGAGCGACCTCGCGTAGCGCCGACTTGAGAGAGCTCGCCTCGAAGCCGTCGCGGGCTGCCAGGTACGTGTGTCCGCGCCGAACCAGTCGAATCGCGAGGCCTTCGCCACGGCGTTCGACGACTCCCGGACCCGCTTCTTCCGAGCGCAGCTCGAGATCGCGCCGCCGTTCGAGAAAGAGATCGGCGATTTCCGTCGTTTCACCCGCGACCTGCGCAAGGCATCGACCGACAGCACTCGCATCGGCCTCCGAGAACCACATAAAAAAATTCTTTCACAGCCGGCCGAGCCGGCATCGAAGGTAAGATAAACGCCGTCGGGATGGACAAGACGAGCAATACCGAATCGAACACCACTCCGCGCGAGGAGCTCCAACGCAGACTCGAGCTCGCCCAGCTGGGTGGAGGGCCGGAGCGCATCGAGCGACAGCACGGGTCGGGCAAGCTCACCGCGCGCGAGCGCGTCGAGCTGCTTCTGGATCCAGGCTCCTTCGTCGAGCTCGATGAGCTCGTCAGCCATCGCTGCCAGGACTTCGGCATGGCGGAGAAGACCGTTCCGGGCGACGGCGTCGTCTCTGGTTTCGGCACGGTCGGAGATCGTACCGTCTATGTTTTTGCCCAGGATTTCACCGTATTCGGCGGCTCGCTCTCTGAGACCAACGCGCTCAAGATCTGCAAGATCATGGATCTCGCCCTGGAAAACGGGGCTCCCGTCATCGGCCTCAACGATTCGGGCGGTGCGCGAATCCAAGAGGGCGTCGCCTCCCTGGGGGGTTACGCCGACATCTTTCTACGCAACACGCTGGCTTCCGGCGTGATCCCACAGATCAGCGCCATCATGGGACCGTGCGCGGGTGGTGCTGTTTACTCACCCGCGATCACCGACTTCACGCTCATGGTGGATCGCACCAGCTACATGTTCGTAACCGGCCCCGATGTGATCAAGACCGTCACCCACGAAGAGGTGAGCAAGGAAGAGCTCGGCGGGGCCAGAACTCACAGCTCGAAGAGCGGAGTCAGCCATTTCACCGTGGCCAATGACGCGGCTTGTCTCTTGGCCATCAGAGACCTGCTGTCTTATCTGCCAAGCAACAACCTGGAGGATCCACCGCCGGGGAGCAGCGACGACCCCACCGATCGGGAAGACGAGAGCCTCGATTCCCTGATTCCTGAGGATCCGAACAAGCCCTACGACATCAAGGACCTGATTGCCGTCGTCGTCGATGACGGCCGGTTCTTCGAGGTCCATGCCGACTACGCCAGGAACATCGTCGTCGGCTTTGCCCGGTTCGGCAACCAGAGCGTGGGGGTTGTGGCCAACCAGCCCGGATACCTGGCCGGCGTGCTCGACATCGACGCTTCGCTCAAGGGGGCTCGATTCGTGCGCTTCTGCGACGCCTTCAACCTGCCCTTGGTCACATTCGAGGATGTACCCGGTTTCCTACCCGGCACGCAACAGGAGTTCGGCGGTATCATCAAACACGGCGCCAAGCTCTTGTACGCCTTCGCCGAGGCCACCGTGCCCAAGATCACGGTGATCACTCGTAAGGCCTACGGCGGCGCCTACTGCGTCATGGCCAGCAAGCATCTGAGAACCGACGTGAATCTCGCCTACCCGGGTGCCGAGATCGCCGTTATGGGACCCGAAGGCGCGGTCAACATTCTCTACCGTCGCGAGCTGCAGGCTGCCGATGACGCCGGGAAGCTGCGCACCGAGAAGGTGAGCGAGTATAGAAGTAAGTTCTCCAACCCCTTTGTTGCGGCCGAGCGCGGCTTCATCGACGCCGTCATCGAGCCCAGGCTGACCCGGACCTACGTCATCCGCGCACTGCGGCAGTTGCGGGGCAAGCGGCAAGGGGTCCCCAACAAGAAGCACGGCAACATACCGCTCTAGCCGGATCGCGCAGCTCACAGATCCCGCGAGAGGCCGAGACACCGGCATTCGCTTGACACCCAAAGGCTACTGGGACAAGCTCCAGTGCCTGAATTTAGCGGGTTTCCCGGCACGTTCGCGCCGAAGACCCTGAAGGAGAGACATGCGAGAGAAAGACAGATCGCTCAGACGGCGGCGTCAGCGGCGTCTGAAGCGACTCAAGAAGCGCCGCGCCGAAATCATGGCTACGGTCAAGACGACCCGAAGACAGGCGTCCAAGCGGGCCAAGGTCGAGGCTCCCGAGCCGACCGCGGAGAGCCAAGACACCGCCGAGCCTCCGAAAGACGCAGCCGAAAAGCCGGCAAAGAAAGCCGCGACCAAGAAGACCGCCACCAAGAAAAAGACCACGGCAAAGAAAGTCGCGACCAAGAAGACCGCAAAGAAGACCACCAAGAAGACCACCAAGGCACCTGCCAAGAAGACGGCTAAGAAAACAGCGAAGAAAACCACCAAGAAGAAGACCGCAAAGAAGACCACCAAGGCAACCAAAACCGACTGACCGGAGCTCAGATGCTCGACAAGCGCGCTATCGCCGAGGCCGACCCCGAGGTCCAGCGAGCAATTTCCGGGGAACTCGAACGACAGGGCCAGAGCCTCGAGCTCATCGCTTCCGAGAATTTCGCCAGTGCGGCGGTTCTCGAAGCGGCCGGCTCGGTCCTCACCAACAAGTACGCCGAGGGCTACCCGGGACGCCGCTACTATGGCGGCTGCGAGTGGGTCGATGAGGCCGAGCGCCTGGCAATCGCCCGCGCCAAGGAGCTCTTCGGGGCCGAACGCGTCAACGTCCAGCCGCACAGCGGCACGCAGGCGAACGCCGCGGTCTACTTCGCGATGCTCGAGCCGGGCGACACGCTGATGGGCATGGACCTTTCCAGCGGCGGACATCTCACACACGGTCACCGACTCTCCTATTCTGGACGCGATTTCCGGGTTGTCGCCTACGGCGTCGATCCAGAAACCGAGATCCTCGACTACGAGAACGTCGCTCGCGTGGCGCGCGAGCACAAGCCCAAACTGATCATCTGCGGCGCCAGTGCCTACAGCCGCGTCATCGACTTCGAGAAGTTCCGCGAGATCGCGGATGAGGTCGACGCGCTCCTGATGGCGGATATCGCACACATCGCGGGCTTGGTCGCCGTCGGTCTGCACCCATCACCAGTGCCCCACTGTCACTTCGTGACCACGACCACCCACAAGACCCTGCGCGGACCTCGTGGCGGCATGATCATGAGCACCAAGGAACACGTCAAGGCAATCAACCGAGCCGTCTTTCCGGGCATGCAGGGAGGACCGCTGATGCACGTGATCGCGGCGAAGGCGGTCGCCCTCGGCGAAGCGCTGCGCCCCGGGTTTCGCCAGTATCAGGAACAGATCATTCGCAACGCGAAGACCCTTTCCACGGCTCTGAGCAGCGAAGGACTGCGCATCGTTTCCGGCGGCACCGATAATCACGTGTTTCTGGTCGACGTGACGTCGGTCGGTATCACCGGGAAGATCGCCGAGGAGGCCCTCGAGCGCGCCGACATCACCGTCAACAAGAACACCATCCCCTACGACGAGAATCCGCCCCTGGTCGCCTCCGGAATCCGGATCGGCACACCGGCCTTGACCACCCGGGGAATGGGCGAGCCGGAGATGAAGACCGTGGCCAAGTGGATCGGCCGCGTGCTTGCGGCCCCGGAAGATGAAGCGCTCGCGGCCGAGCTCCGGTCCGAGGTGCACGACCTCTGCGAGCGGTTTCCGCTCTACACCTAGGCCGCGCCGGGTCCGGCAACCAAATCCGCGGCAGGCGCCGGTACCCCGAACCTTTTGCGAAGCGCCGCTCGGACCCAACCCACCAGATAGAGGGAGCCACAGACCAAGAGGGGTCGCTCTCCTTCGAGAGCCGTGTCCAGAGCCGACTCCAGTTCGGGCTCGACTTCGATCCGCGGGCCGGAAAGCCACGCAGCCAAGTCGTTCGGATTCAATGCCCGGTCACTGGGTGGGCGCGTGAGGGTGATTCGCGCGGCCCCGGGCGCGACCGCAGCGAGCACTTGCCGAGCGTCCTTGTCCTCCAGGATTCCGAAGAGCAAGTCGTAATCCGCCAGATGAGCGCTCAGAAAGCGCGCCAGCGATTCGGCGCCCTGAGGATTGTGGGCTACGTCCAGCCAGACGTTCTTTCCATCGGGCAGCTCGACTCGTTCGAGACGCCCGGGCCAGAGGCAGTTACGGACTCCGAGCTCGATTGCGCGGCGGTCGAGATCGTGCCAGCCCATCCCGGCCAGGCGTTCGGCCGCGGCCAGTGCCAGCAACAGGTTTCGAATCTGGTGTGCCCCGGGCAGCCGGAGCTCGAGCTCGTAGTCACGGATCGCGGTTTGGACTCGCACTCGCTGTGAGGTCGGCCCCTCTTCGACCGTGGTTCGCTGTACCCATTCCGAGAGCTCGCACAGGTTCGCCCCGATTTCGGTCGCGTGAGCTCGAAGCGCGCGCCGGGCCTCGGGCTCGCTGGCGGCGCTGATCGCGACCCCGCCCGGGCGGAAGATCCCCGCCTTTTCTCTGGCGATCTCTCCGAGAGAGTCACCCAGCGGTTTGACGTGATCGAGACCGATCTCGGACACCAACGAGAGTACCGGCGAGCAGGTATTGGTCGCATCCAGACGCCCTCCCATACCGACCTCGAAAACCGCAAGCTCGGCGTCTGAGCGCGCGAACCACAAGCAGGCGGCTACGGTGAGAGCCTCGAAGTACGTCGGCGGCTCCAGACCGGCGGCTTTGGCCCGATCAAGGAACCTTTGAAGTAGTCCGCCCAACTCGACTCGGCCCACCGCGGATCCATCGATTCGAAGACGCTCCTCTACTCCTTCGAGATGAGGTGATGTGAAAAGGCCGGTCCGATAGCCCGCTGCCGCCACCATCGAAGACAGCAACGCGGCGGTCGAGCCCTTGCCGTTGGTCCCGGCTATGAGAACCGTGGCGTACGATTCCTGAGGGGAATCGAAATGCTCGAGCAACCGCTTCACCCGGTCGAGCTCGAGACGGGCCCCCCAGCTTTCGAGCGTCTCGAGAATCCGGTCCGGGTCGAGCACCGGCAGCGGTTCGGCGTCGCTGGACGCGCTCACGCCCTTTGGCCCAGATGGCGCAAACAGGTAGCCAGAGTCTGCTTGAGCTCGGGACGCTTTACGACCATGTCAAGGAATCCGTGCTCGAGGAGAAACTCGCTGGTTTGAAAGTCCTCGGGCAGATTCTCTCGGATTGTCTGCTCGATCACGCGCGGCCCGGCGAAGCCGATCAGAGCCCCCGGTTCGGCGATATTCAGATCTCCCAACATCCCGAAGGAAGCCGTGACCCCTCCGGTCGTGGGATCGGTCAAGACCGACAGAAACGGCAAGCTGCTCTCGCGCAGCCGGGCAAGCGACGCCGAGATCTTGGCCATTTGCATGAGAGACACGACGCCCTCCTGCATTCGAGCACCACCTGAAGCGGAGACCACGATCAGCCCGCACTTCTTGCGCGCCGCTTCTTCGGCCGCGCGGGTAATCTTCTCGCCCACCACCGATCCCATCGAGCCGCCCATGAATGAGTACTCCATTACAGCGACGATCGCCGGAACACCGTCGAGATGCCCTTCGACCACGATCACCGCCTCTTCCTCACCGCTCGTCTTGGTGTAGTCCCTGACCCGATCTCGATAGCTCTTACGATCTTTGAACTTGAGCGGATCGGCCGGTAGCAGGCCATGAAACAACTCGCGAGGATCGTCCTCGTCGAGCAGCAGGCGGATCCTGGCTCGGCTGCCGATGCGGAAGTGATAACCGCACTTCGGGCAGATCTGCTGGTTGCGATCCAGTTCTTTCGAGTAGATGATCTCCCGGCAGCCGGAACACCTTACCCAGAGCCCTTCGGGCACCGAGCTACGCGGTCGCTCCGAGGTCGCGCTGCGGGGCTTCTTAGATTTTCGGAACCAGGCCATGGCGAAAGACGATCGCACTCTAGCAAACGGCAAACGGTCTTCGCGCTTCACCAGGGCCGGGAAGCAGAGGTCCGCGCCGCTAGCTCAGGAGGAGCTTGAGCAGAGTCGCCACCACTCCCGCTGCGAGCAGACCGGCGGCCACTCCCCACCAAAAGCGAGCCACCTTGCTGCCGGTCAAGGGCCCATGCG
This sequence comes from bacterium, assembly GCA_024224155.1. NCBI lineage: Bacteria > bacterium. The sequence goes on along the minus strand of JAAENP010000154.1, from coordinate 46,225 downwards.
TCTGAAAGCTGCGGGTCGCGGCGTCCGGTTCTTCGAGCGCCGATGAAATCGCCGAGGCAACAGTTCCACCATCGTCGGCGGGCGCCTGAGCCGCCACAGGCTCCGCCAGCAGCTCTCTGACAAAGGCGCTCAGGGTCTGCTCGCCCGGGGCGGGCTCGAGAGTCCGCAGAAGATCTCGCAAGTCCTGCTCGAGGACCCCCGCGTGCTGGTAGCGGGCGGACGGCTTCTTGGCGAGTGCCTTGATCAGAATCCGCCTCACCTCCTGCGGCAGCCCGGGACAATGCTTGCGCGGGTCGTCGAAATTGCCGGCCCGGACAGCGTCGAGGAGCGATATCTCATTGTCCGCCTCGTACAGACGGCGGGCCGTGATCATTTCGTACATGACGCTACCGAGCGAGTAGATGTCGCTGCGATTGTCGACGGACCGGCCGGAGGCCTGCTCTGGAGACATGTACTGCAGCTTGCCCTTGAGCGCGCCGATCTGGGTCTGAATCACCGAGGACACGGCCTTCGCGACGCCGAAGTCGCACAGTCGCACGCGACCATCGAGCCCGATGAGCACGTTGCGCGGCGAGACGTCCCGGTGGACCAGCCCCAGAGCTCTGCCCTCGCTGTCCTCACGCGTATGGGCGTACTCGAGGCCTCGGGCTACCTCAGCCCCGATCAGCAATGCCAGGCCGATCGGCATCTGGTCCGAGCTCCGTTGCAGTCGGTTCATGAGTGCCCGCAAGTCCTTGCCGTCGACATATTCCATGGCGATGAAGAAGCTCTCGCCGATCTTGCCGAGATCGTAGATTTCGACCAGATTCTCGTGACTGAGCTGAGCCGCCAGCTTGGCCTCCTCGATGAACATCGCGACGAAGTCGCTGTTCTCCGCCAAGTGAGGCAGGATCTTCTTGATCGCGACGGTCTTGCGGAATCCCTCCATTCCGAGCATGCTGGCTCGCCAGACTTCGGCCATCCCGCCGACCGCGATGCGCTCATCGAGCCGATACTGGCCGAATCGGCCTTCGTCTCCCTCGACCGGGGTATGACGTTCAGGCGGCTGCGCCTCGGATGGCGCTGGCTCGACGACCTCTGCCAGCTCGATTTCCTCGGGTGGCTCCACTGACTCTAGCGGCTCACCCAAATCCGCGAACTGGGCGATCTCCGGCGCTTTCGAGAACTCTTCCTCCTCCGAAACCGTTGGCGGCCCTTCCGAATCGGAGCCGGTGCCCGTGGCTTCCTCCAGGCCAGCCCGAGAATGCACGCCGGCCTCTTCCAGAGCTTCTCCCTCTGCCTCGGCCGGGCTCACCTCCTCAAAGAACCGAGCCTCGGCCAGAGCGACCGGCTCCTCGTCGACGGAAGCCGGTTCCTCGGCTGCCCCTGACTCTGACTCCATCTCGATCCGGTCGATTTCAGCGCCCAGAACGGTGGGGTCGAATGTGGCCGAGGAAATCTCTCGGATCTCCCCGACCTCCGACTCGACCACCTTGGCGGCGGCGCCGCCGAGGACGTGAGCGACTTCGGGTTCCGGTTCGGTCCCGGCTACGGCCAGAGCTTCGACGGCCGCTTCCGGCACGACCTCGGGATCCGGCAGTGAGGCAAACGCCGCGACAGCCTCGTCGGCACCGGTTTCTTCGGCTGGGCCCGGCAATTCAATGTCTTTCCACGACTCGGTCGCCGGCATCTCTTCTTCGATACCCTCAGGCTCAGCACTCTCGGTACGGGTGTCTTCTTCTCCCTCCGCCTCCACCTCCACCTCCACCTCGGCGGCCTCGGCGAGCTCTGGCGCCTCCGTTCCCGCGTGTGCCTCCACTTCATCGGCCTCGGCAACCTCTGCGGCCTCTGCCATCTCGGCGACCTCAGCGACCTCTGCCAGGTCCGGTCCTTCGAGGCCTACCGCCTCGTCGGCCTCGGCGACCTGTGGCGCCTCCGGTTCTGCCTGTACCTCCACTTCATCGGCCTCGGCGGCCTCGGCGAGCTCTGGGGCCTCCGGTTCTGCGTGTGCCTCCACTACATCGGCCTCGGCGGCCTCTGGCATCTCGGCGACCTCAGCGACTTCCGCAAGGTCCGGTCCTTCGAGCCTCGGGGCGTGCTCCTCGAAGACAGCCGGCTCTTCCGGCTCGTTTCCCGGATCGCGGAAGAACTCGACCACGTCCTCATCTCGAGGCAACTCGGCCTCGACGGACTCCTCAGATTGCGCCGGAATCTCCTGCTCGGGCTCGGGCCCGGACGCGGGCTCGGCGAGGGCGGCCTCGCGAACCGGCGCCGTTCCGGATTCGGTCGCGTCGAGTTCCATCAGCACCTCGCCAAAGATCTCGGCGGCGCTGAGCTTCTCGCCCATATCGGCGGCGAGCGCTCCGGCCGACTGGTGAGGCAGCGACATGACCCGCTCGGCGGCCTCGAGCAATTGCCGCGCGCGCGGGGGTTTGCTCAGAATCTGATCGGCCCCCGCTTCGAAGGCATGAAACGCACCGTCGGTGTCGCCCTGCGGTTCCAGGAGCAGCACACCCGGGCCGCCGTTCCTTGCACCGAAGGTGCGAACCAACTCGGTAGCACCATCGACCTCGCAGTCCACGATCACTAGAGCCGGCTCATGATCCGCGGACGCCCGCAGCGCCTCTTCTCGATCTGAGGCCGAAGTTACCCACCAGCCCTGGGAGCCGAGCACGCTGCGAACATGGCGGCTGATCCGCCCTTCACTGGAAACTACCAGAACCACAATCATAACCACCGGATTCTTAGCAGGCCGCCGTCGACCGAGTCAATGGAGGCCAACTACCCTTGCCAACCGCGTTACACTTGCGCCTGGCAAGTCTCGGGCGAACCGACCGACCGCGCACCGGAGAATAAGAATGGCTGGTCATAGCAAGTGGGCTCAAATCAAGCGGAAGAAGGCTGTCACGGACGCTCGCCGTGGGCAGCTCTGGACAAGACTTCTCAAGGAGATCACGGTCGCTGCCAGATTGGGCGGTGGGGACCCGGACGGCAACTCCCGCCTGCGGGTCGCCGTGCAAGAGGCCAAGAGCGCCAACGTTCCCAGCGACAACATCGACCGGGCCGTCAAGCGTGGCACTGGAGAGCTGGAAGGGGTCTCTTATGAGGAGATCTCCTATGAAGGTTACGGCCCCGGCGGGGCGGCGATTCTCGTGGAAGCCGTGACCGACAATCGCAATCGCACGGTCGCGGAGATTCGGCATCAGTTCTCCAAGCACGGCGGCAGCATGGGAGAGACCGGCTGCGTATCGTGGATGTTCGACAAGCGCGGCTATCTCGCCTTCGAACGAAGCTCGATGAGCGAAGAGCGGTTCATGGAGCTGGCTCTGGAGCTCGAGGCGAAAGATCTATCTTCCGACGAGGACGGCTATGAGATCTTCACGACTCCGGAAAGCTATCTCAGCGTCCGAGAGGCCTTCGCCGCCCGAGGCCTCGAGCCCGCCGCCGGCGAGATATCGATGATTCCACAAACCATCGTCGATCTCCGCGAAGATCACGCGCAAACGGTGCTCAAGCTGATCGAGGCCCTGGAAGATCTGGACGACGTTCAGAACGTCTCGACCAATATCAACGTCGAGGCCGCAATGGCGAACGCGGACTGACTTGCCGACGGCCTCGACACGAATCCTGGGCCTGGACCCCGGCAGCCGGCACACGGGCTTCGGAATCATCGACAAAACCGGCGGCGATCTGCAAGTGGTGCGTTTCGGCCGATTCTCCACTCCCGCCAAGGCCGGCTTGGCCACCCGCCTCGCCAGCCTTGCCACCGAGCTCGAAACTCTTCTCGAAGACCTGGAGCCGGCCTGCGCAGCGCTCGAGACCCCGTTTCAGGGTCTCAACGCTCGTTCTCTGATCGTCCTGTCTCAAGCGCGCGGGGCGTTGCTCGCCACACTCGCCCGGCGAAGCATCGAGATCCGCGAGTACTCTCCGACCGAGGTCAAGAGTGCGGTCTCGGGCTACGGCCGGGCAACCAAGGCTCAGGTGAATCGAATGGTGCGTCAGATTCTGTCGATTCGGAATGAAGTCCCGTCGGCCGACGCCGCCGATGCGCTGGCGGTCGCCATCTGCTGTGCCAATCGAAGCCGGCACGACGAGATCGTTGGAATCCAGAGCTAAGGGAACCTGCTGGCAATTGGCTTTTTCTTGTTTTCACCCAGACGTTGTGCTACTGTCGCCGCTCGCCTCAAGAGCGACAACAGTGTTCGATAAGTCACACGGAATGCAGGTTTTTCGTCCCCGAGCGACGTCTGGGGCGGCTGGGAAAAGCCGCCGGCGTAGCGTTCGCCGCAGAACCTGGAACTGGATTCCAGGACCAGGAGTCCAAGTCAACGTAGAGGAGGATTAGCGTGGAATACGGTGGTACTTTTGTAAAGATCTTCAATGACGGTGGGCCTGTCATGTGGCCGCTTCTGCTCTTCTCGGTTCTCTCGGTGATTTTCATCATCGAGCGCTGGCTGGCACTGAGGCGGGCGAGAATCAACGTCAACGAGTTTCTTGCCAAGACTCGCAAAGAGCTGATCGTCAATCGCTCGGTCAAGAACGCGATCAAGGTCTGCGAGGACTATCGCGGCCCGGTCGCTTCGATCCTCAAGGCTGGGCTCCTCAAGTACGGGCAGCCGCGCGAGGATGTCGAGAAGACGATCGAGAACGCCGCCCTCTACGAGATGGGCCGGCTCGAGCGTAATCTGGTCTGGCTGGCCAGTAGCGCCAACGTCGCGCCACTGCTCGGCTTCTTCGGCACGGTCGTCGGCATGATCAAGTCCTTCGAGGCGCTCGCGGAAGCGGGTTTGTCGAACCCCGGCCTGGTCGCCGCGGGTATTTCCGAGGCCCTGATCACCACCGCCGCGGGCCTGTTCGTGGCTATTCCGGCACAGCTTGCCTACAACTTCTTCATGAGCCGGATCAACACATTCGTTCGAGACATCGAGACCTCGTCGAACATGCTGATCGAGACCTTCGGCGAGATGAAGCGGAGCGGAATCGCCGGCGACGCGCCGTCGCCAAAGAGCTGACGCAGACTTCAATAGGACAACGCGATGAGGCTCAAAGCCCGTTCAGTTCAAAACACAGGAATTCCCACCGCCTCGATGGCGGACATCGCTTTCCTGCTGATCATCTTCTTCATGGTCACGATCTCGTTCGAGGTCGATAAGACTCAGGTGACCCTTCCCGAGACCGACATTCGACTCGAGATCCCCAAGCAGGCGGCCTACGTCTCGGTCACCGAGAACGGGCAGATTCGAGTTTCGGCCGGCGATGAAATCAGCGTTCCCGTGCCCGGACCGGACGAAGTCCTTTCGTTCGCCGCCGGCGTTGTTCAGAGCGATCCCTCCAAGCCGTTCGTGCTCAAAGCCGACAAGGGAGTTCCGTATCAGTACGTCGACGGCGTGATCGACTCTCTCAAACAGGCCAAGGCGCAAGTCATCTATCTCCTGTCGAATCAGGAAACGGTGGACGCCGATGAGACCGGAGGCTAGAAGATGAAACTCAAGAGAACGGCAGTCAGCGACGAGATCCCCACCTCCTCGATGGCGGACATCGCCTTCCTGCTGATCATCTACTTCATGGTCACGACGACTTTTGCAGCCACCCGCGGCCTCGACTTCTCGCTACCGCCCGAGGACGACACTCCTCCGATGGTGGAGAAAGAGGAAGCCGTGCTGATCGACATCCAGGCCGGTGGGGTCTACATCGTCGATCAGAAGCCGATGCAGCTCTCCGAGATTCTCGACTATCTCAAGCCGAAGCTCGAGCGCAACCCGAAGAAGCCGGTGATCATTCGCCCGCAGCAGAATACCGAGTATGGGTACATGGTGGATGTCTTTGACGAGCTTCGCCAAGCGGAGGCCAAGATCGGGATGAAAGTGGAAAACATCTCGATTCCAACGCAGCGCGAAGTAGAAATGTTCTGGTTCTAGGAGCACGCCATGGCGAAAGAAGTACAGACCCAGCCCAAACCCGACCGATCAACAGATCTGGCGGCTGGTGATTTCCTCACCTTCGCTCAGGAGTACGACGAAGATCGCAAGACAATGCGTTGGGCCGGTATCGTTGCGGTTATTCTCCACATCATCTTCTTCGTCATCCAATTCCCGGAAATGGTCGCAGCGGAGCGGGAGCAGAAGAAGGCCAAGGTCTACGTCGTTCAGCAGGTCCGGTTCAAGCCGCCGCCTCCCAAACAGCAGCAAGAGATCCCGAAGCCGAAGTCGAAGAAGGTACCGATCCCCGATCCGACTCCGGACGAGCCGGAGCCCCTGCGACTGCAGGAAGATATCGAGCCCGAAGTCGAGATGCCCGACACCGACATCATCATGGGCATCCCCGACGGCCCACCGCCGATGGAACCCACCGGTCCCATCCGCGTGGGCGGCGATGTGAAGCCTCCAAAGAAAATCATCTTCCCCTCGCCTCAGTACACCGAGATCGCGCGCAAGGCTCGTATCACGGGCGTGGTCATCGTCGAGGCCATTATCGACAAGCAGGGCAATGTAACGAACGTCAAGGTGCTCAAGGGTCTGCCGATGGGGCTCGACCAGGCGGCTGCCGAAGCCGTCAAGCGCTGGAAGTTCGAACCTGCGACCCTGAACGGCAAGCCGGTGGCGGTGATCTACAATCTCACCGTCAATTTCCAATTGCAGTGAGCATTCGCCCAGCGAGGAGCGGTCACGGCCAAGGGCCGATCTCGCAGGTGGGCCATTCGGGGGACGTCCGCCAGCGAGGACGTCGGTCCCGGCTAAGACGAGAGGTTGTTTCGTGGGATACTCCCGCCGCCTATATGGCATCGATCGGCGACGACCGCTCGAAGGCACGGAAGTCCAGGAGTGGCACGTCACTTGCTCTCTCAAACACGCGTGAAGAGTTTGTGGGACACCGAAAGGAGACATGAAATGAAACGTACAACCCTCACGGCGGTTTTCGCCGTGCTCGCCATGGTCCTGACCGCCGGCCTCGCGCAAGCCGATTGGGCCTCGGGCACGGCCGCCTTCAAGGCCGGAAACTGGGCGGTAGCGCAAGCCGAGTTCCAGGCGATCGTGGACGCTCAACCGGACTGGTTCGGAGGCCACTTCATGCTCGGCTGGACCAAGCTGAAGCAGAACAAGGGCAAGGAGGCCGTTCAGAGCCTGCGCAAGGCGTACGACCTGCAACCGAGTGACGCCAACATCCAGCTCCGACTGGGAGAAGCCTATGTCCAAACCGGTCGTCACAGTGACGCCGTGGCGTTTCTGAGCAAGATCAACGCGGCTTCGCTCCCCAAGAACGCTCAGGGCTATTTGGCTCAGCTCAAGGCGGTTGCCCTCACCAACAGCGGCCAGGCCGCGTCGGCTGTCGGCGAGTTGCGCAAGGCCGCCAACGCCAACCCCAACGATGCCGACATCTGGTTCTCCTACGGCTCGACCGCTTACAGCACCGGCGACACCACCACGGCCATCCCGGCGCTGGCCAAGGCCGTACAGCTCGACCCATCCGACATGGAAAAGCAAAAGGTCTACGCGCAAGCGCTCGTCAGTCAGGCTCGCCGCGCCCGCGGTTCCGCAAAGGCGGACCAGTACCAAAAGGCCGCAGTCGCGGCTCAGAGAGTGGTCAGTGGCAACCCCTCATTCGACAACCTCATGCTTCTGGGTGGTGCCCAGCTCGGCGCCAAACAGTACGACGGAGCCGTCTCGACCTACCAGCAGGCGGCAGCAAAGAACTCGAACGACTGGCTCCCCGGCTATCACCTGGGTCAAGCCTTGACGGCCAAGGCTCAATACCGCTCGGCGGAGTCCGCGCTACGTGCTTCCCTGGATCGCGCGCAATCGCCGCAAGACCAGGCCACCATCTGGAAGCAACTCGGCTTCGTCTACGAAAAGCAGAAGAACTTCGCCGGAGCCATCACAGCCTACAACCGCGGCGGTGACAGTGCCGGAGCCGCGCGCGTACGGAAGAACAAGGAAACCGAAGAGGAGAACAAGAGGATCGAAGCCGAGAATCTGGAGATCCAGCGCATCAAGGACGAGCAGGCCGAGATCGAAGCTGAGCTCAAGAACCTGCCCGGCGCCGCGCCACCGCAGCGCTAGCCCGGCAAGCCAAGTCTCCCGGTTTCCAGGAGAGGGGCCGCGAAAGCGGCCTCTCTTTTTTTGGACTAGCCGAAGACTCCGGATCTTTCTCGCAGCGGAATGACCCCGCCGACAAGCCCCGCGACGCCGCCAAGGGCGACCAGAGCCAGCGCCTGTCTCGAGTTCAGGAAAAAGCCAAGCAGCGCGTCCCGGACGAACCAGGGCAAATCGAGCTCCCCGAGGCCCCAATAGCCCAGCCACAACGTTGCCAGGGCCAGACACGAACCGGCCAGCCCTTGTGCGATTCCTTCCACGACGAAGGGACCTCGCACGAAGAACTCGGTTGCGCCGATGAGCCGCATCGCCGCGATCTCCTTGCGGTAGACAAAAGTCGACAACCGCACCACGCTGGCGATGCTGATCGCCGCGGCCACCATCAGAATCCCGCCCACCAACAATCCAAGGGCACTCGCCACCGAGGCCGCTGCGTTCATGCTGTTCAGCCACTCGGAGTCGTTGTCCACGGCCGAGATTCCGGGTCGCTGGCTGACGCCCGCGATCCATCCCGCAACCGCCTCCTGGTCACCTTTCGTGGCAATCTCGAGTGAGACGGGAAATGGCGATCGGTCCAAGTCTTTCAAGACCTCGTCCAAGGCCGGGAACCGCTCGCGAAACCGCGCTCGCGCCTGCTCGGGCGTTACTTCGACAACGCTCTCAACCCAGAACATGTCGCCCAACTCGTCGCGCAGAGCCTGCAGCTCCACCGCTGAGATCTGCTCGTCCAGATAGACAACAACCTGAGCACTCGACCGCCAGGTATCAACCGCCTGGGTCATGTTGCTCCCCAGCAAGATCAGGGTGCCACCGATGAAGAGGCTCAGCGCCGTCGTCGCCACCGCCAGTGAACTGATCCGCCAACCGCGCAAAAGGTTGTTGAACGCTTCGCTGGCGAAGTACGTCAAGGCCTGAAGGAGATTCATGCGCCCTCGGTTAGGGCATTCGGGGACGAGGTCGAACGCGCCAGCTCCTTATCGGTTATCAGGCGTCCCTCGTCCAGGACCAGGAGCCGCTCGCCGAACTCGCGCCTCAGCTCCGGATCGTGTGAGGCCAGGAGAATCGTCGCGCCCTCCCGGTGAATCTCGGCAAAGAGGTGCATGATGCCGCGCGAGAGATGCGGATCGAGATTGCCCGTCGGTTCGTCGGCGAGCACCAGATCGGGCTTGTTGATCACGGCGCGGGCGATGGCGACTCTCTGCTGTTCGCCGCCAGAGAGCTCAGCCGGGTAGGAATCCAAGTGGCTCTCGAGCCCTACTCGCTCCAGTGTTTGCTCCGCGAGTTGCCGCCGGCTCCTCGCATCTACTCCCAGGATTCTCGGCAGGAACGTCACGTTGTCGAGCACCGTCTTGCGCTCGATGAGTGAGAAGTCCTGGAAAACGACGCCCATTGTCCGGCGGAGGTAGGGGACCTTCTTGCCCGGCAAGGAGCCGACGTTGCGGCCGTTGACCAGGATCTGGCCTTCCGTTGGCACCGCAGCTCTGTAGATCAAGCGCAATAGGGTCGACTTGCCCGCGCCGCTCGACCCCGCCAGAACGGCGAACTGACCGCGATCGATACGCAGCGTGACGTCCGAGAGCGCAACGCGGTTGCCTGGGTAGACCTTCGATACGTTGAAAAACTCGATCACAATCGTACGTCGCCCATCGGATCGGTAGTCTAGCGGACGCCGATGCTCGGCATCGTGCTAGCGTCGCACGGTGAGCCGCGATCCCGGGAGTGCTCGTTTTCACTCTCGCCCATTCCCTCAATGGCGGTACGACTCTTCGAGTCTCTCGGTCTGTTTCGCCGGCCGAATACCCGGTGGTAAGAAGTCCACCAGAGCCGCGATTCTGCGACGGCTCGACGGCGCCCCCTCGGACCTGGCTTGGCTCAACCAGCGCCACTCGGCCACCGTGCGGCCAGCCGCGATCGGGGACTGCGGCGAGGGCGACGGCCTATGGACCCAACGGCGTGGTCTGGCCCTCTCGATTGTCACGGCCGACTGCATACCGATCGTCTGCGGATCCGAGAACGGAATGGCTGCGATTCACGCGGGCTGGCGCGGGCTGGCCGGCGGGGTCATCGAGGCCACGCTCTCCGAGCTGCCCTGTCCGGCCTCGACGCTGGAGGCCTGGCTCGGTCCTGCTATCGGGCCCTGCTGTTACGAGGTCGGCACTGACGTCGCGGCCCGCGTGATCGCCGCCACAGACTCATCGATTGCGTCCACCGGCAGCGCCGGCCGGCCAACCATCGACCTCCACCGGGCAGCCGATCTCCAGCTGCGGCGACTCGGCGTAAACCGTGTTCACCGCGCCAAGGCGTGCACGAAGTGCAATCCGGACCTGCTCTGGAGCTACCGGGGCACGTCCAGGACCAACGGCCGCAACCAGACCTTTGCCTGGCTCGCGACCGCGCCGGTCACTGCTGGCGGCGGCGCCGGGTCGAGCGGGTCGGATCAATGCCGAGGTCGCGCAGAATCGAAAGATCCCGGCCGTCGATCTTGAAAACCGGGGTTGCCTCTTTCTCGCTGCCGTCGCCGAGCCTTGACTTCGGAGCTTCCTCGCCCAACGTGCGATTGACCACGAAATAGAGCGAGTAGCCTTCTTCTCGAACCTGGTCGAAGAGCTTTCGAACCTCCGAGGATCCCGAAAGAGCACGCACGATTGCGGCGCGAAGGTCTTTCAGCAGATTCGTAGCGCGAGGGTTCATGAGATGGCATCCAGCTGCGGCCCAGTGATTATGCGGTGGCCCCCGGAGGCTGTCAAACTTGACAGACGAGAGCGGACTCTCCTTGTGCTACGGTCGCGAAGCCGATGGTGACGGTGGAGAAGCGCATGCTTTCCTGGCTCGATTCGCTGGGCTTCGCCGCGGCGGAGCTAGCTGCCCTGCGGGGCGACGTATCCGCACGCCGCTACTTTCGAGTCCTCGGCGCGAGCGGTGGCCCTGCCGTTCTGGCGTTCTATCCGAGCGCCGAGCGCGCCGTGTCGGAGCGCTTCCTCGCCAGCACCGAGCTCTTCGAATCAGCGGGGATTCGGGTTCCACGGATTCTGGCCTCTGACCCGACGAAGGGCTTCATGCTTCTCGAGGACCTGGGCAGCACGACGGTCTTCGATCTGACGGATCGCGCCTGGCCCGACGTGAAGCCGCACGTCGAAACCGCAATCGAGTTCGTCGAGACGCTCGCGGGGCGCCCGAAGGCCGAGTTCGCCTCACTCAACCCGAAACTGGACGCCCGCAGGCTCGAGGCTGAGCTTCATGACGCGCAGGACGTCTTCCTGAGTGCACCGGAGTTCTCCGGCACTCACTCGGAGAGAGAAGCGCTCTACTCGGTTCTGGAAGAGCTTCTGGGCGCCTTGGCCTCCGAGCCGTTGGTGCCCAGCCACCGCGATTTCATGAGTCGTAATCTCATGCTCCCGCCCGATACCTCCGGATTGGCTGTGATCGACCACCAAGACGCATGCCTCGCACCGCGCTACTACGATCTGGCTTCGCTCTTGAACGACAGTCTGTTTCTGTCGCGCTCTCAGGAGAGCGAGCTTCTGAGTCGGATCTCGGACGACCCACCTGCGCTTGCGTCCTACCGGCGTTGCGCGGTCCAACGCACGCTGAAAGCGACCGCCACCTATATCAAGTTCGCCCTCAGGGGGTCCGACCGGCACCTCGCTCTCGTGGCTCGGACTCTGGCCCGTGCGGCCGCACAAATCGAGCGTCTGCCCGAGGGAAACCGAGTCTCCGCCGCCATCTGCAGCCGCTGGCGGAACCGGGACTCGATCGCAAGGGGCCTGGATCGGCTGCTGAGACGGCAGTGCTAGACTCTCGGAGCGGAGCGAGGCGACTGCTCGCCCCGTCTTAGGAGGTAGAACGATGCCGACACTTGGTGTACAAGAGCTCTTGATCATCCTACTCATCGTTCTGGTGATCTTCGGAGCTTCCAAGCTCCCCCAGCTAGGCAAGGGTCTCGGTGAGGGAATCAAGAACTTCAAGAAGGGCGTCAAGGACGATACCCCCGACGAAACCGACGCCTCTAAGAGCGGCTCGGCCGACTAGGACTGACGGATCTGCGCCCTACGAAGCGAACAGGTCGATGCGACCTGACTTGCGCCAGACGTCCTGGTGGTGGTCGATATAGCGTGCGAGCACCTTACCGACATAGGCCTTGGTCTCGCGAAACGGCGGCACGCCGTTGAAGCGGCGCACATTCCCCGGACCGGCATTGTAGGCCGCCAGGGCCAGCTCGAGATCGCCGTCGAACGCACGCAGCATACCGCTCAGATAGCGGGCGCCAAGATCGACGTTCGCTGCTGGATTCAGAGGATCCTTGTACCCATAGAGCTCCGCCGTCGAGGGCATCACCTGCATCAGGCCTAGGGCACCGACCGGCGACACGGCATCGGCATCAAACGCCGACTCGACTTCGATGACCGCGGCCAGCAGCAGCTCATCCAAGCTGTATCGGGAGGCTGCCCGTTCGATCAAGCGAGCATAGGGCAGGTCGCTGAGAAGAGCCAGCCGCTCGTCGCGCGGGTTCATCGAACGGAAAAGCTGGAAGCTGGTCCGGCGTGAGCGCACGGCCTGAGCCACATCCGCGGGCCGCACCGCAAGAAAGTCCCGATCCTCCGGACCAATCCACTGAAGCAGCTCGTTCAAGACCGCGATCTCTTCGGGCGAGGGCGGCGCCGGTCGATCCTCGGAGATCGACGGGATCGTCGGGGGTGAATTCAAGGTCACGACCAAAAAGAGAGCGGTCGCCAGAGTGACGCGGGATGCGCGAGTTCGAATCGACATTACGGCTGTCTTGCTAGGTAATGGAAGGCCGAGAAACCCGGCCTTGCGACAAATCACTGCAAGCCCGATACCACCATTTCGGCCGGCAGCCGCGGGCGGTTCAACTACTTACAGAGGTTGGACTTACTGGCTCTTACGCGTTCGGGACTGGCGCCCCGGGCGCCGACGCGAAGGTGCCAAATAGTCAGACGCCTCGATGCCCAGGCTACCGACCTTGTTGCGCAGCGTGTTGCGATGAATCCCCAGGTGCTGGGCCGAGCGGGACAGATTCCCCTTGTGGTTTCGCAGAGTAGCCAGGATGAACTGCTTCTCGAACTCTCTAGACACCTGGGATAGCGTCAGTCCGTTGCGGGCCAACTCCTCGATCAACTGGCTCAACTTGCCGTTCAGGTTCTGCCTCATCCTCGCAGTCTCATTCCGAGCGGAAGGCCCCAAGGTTAGCAGAATCGCAGCGGCCCCGGCCAGCCGAAAGTGGCAGTTGTTTCCGCCTTCAGCGCTTCGGGTCGATGCGATCGCCGACATACACGGCGTATCGCGAATCGAGCACCTTCGCGACCGAGGACTTCTCTCTGACCGAGAGAATGCCGAGCTCGCCGATAACGACCGGGGGGTGTCCCTTGGGGTTCATGCGGTAGATGGAGTAGATGTCCCCCGGAGTAACGCCGGCCTGCTCGCCGAGATCGAGGTAGACCAGGTGTTCACGTCCGATCGTCACCAGATTCCGTTCCGAACGCACGATCATCGGTGCGGCTTCGAGCACTTCGGCGCTAACTGGATCGTTGACTCCGACCAGCAGGCCTCGGCGAGCCAACGGAACCGGCTCGGGCTCGTACGGTGTGAGAGCGGCTCCCACCCGCACCGGCATACAGCCGTGCACGATCTCCGCGATCGCAGTCTCCTCCTGGACCGAAAGGACTCGAACACGTCCGACGTATCCGTAGAAGCGGCCAATCGGTTTGCCAGTTACCGGGTGGTCGACCCTTTCGCGTGGAATCACCACCGTAAAGAGATCGCCCGGTAGCAAGTCGGCCTGCCGGCCGCCATCCAAGTAGACAATGTCGCCCAGCGAGAGATCGATCTTCACGGTGTCAATCTCGCCCAACGCCGAGTCCACGCCGGCGCGCTGTGCCGGCACCAGCGTGGGCGCGAGGCTCTCGTATTCGGAACCGATGATGCGACGAGGAAACACCTCGTCGAGCTCGCCGATATAGCCCGAGCATTGGATATCGTCTTCACTACCCAACGGCGTCGGGGCGGAAGCGCCACGTGCCAAACGCAGCCCCTCGCTCGAATCACCCTCCCCCGTCTCCGCGCCCTCGCCGGCGGCTTGAATGTCTTCGATCGGGGTCACCTCGAAACCGACCACCAGAGGATCGCCCGGGTAGATCCAATGCGCATCCAGAACATACTGGTTGTGCTCCCAGATCTGAGGCCACAGGTAGGGATTGCCGTAAAAACGCCCGGCGAGATCCCATAGGGTGTCCCCTGAGACCACCGTGTAAACCTGGGCGCCCTCTGGGAACGACGACGGCGGGTTCCAGGCCGTCCAATGGTCTCCCACAAGATGTAGATCCGCCGGGGGTTGATGGGCGGTAGCCAGCCCAGCCCAGCCCAAAATTACAAACGTGAAGATCGCTGCGGTTTTCCGGGAGTTCGTGTACATATTGGCCCCCACTCAGGAAGCATCAAAAGGGAATTGTGCGCCTGCGGTCAAGCTATAGCCTTTTCTTCACACCTGTCAAGTTTTAAGGTCACAAGCCTCAAGCACCACTTGAAGTTCGGCCTCGACTGCACCCTTACTTCAGCTTTCGCTGCGCCGGAATGCTGTCGAGCAGCGCGAACTTCGTGCGGAGCTCGGCAATCCTCTCGCCGCGCTGCTCGATCTCGCGCCGGCCGATAGGACCGAGCCGCCCCTCGGCCGCAGCGAGATACTGCACGCGACTCGGCCGCACTCCCATAACTCGGGCGCAGGTGGCATCGACCGCCGCCAGGTTGCGGCCGAGCACAACGGCGCCCACCCGGCGTGGCGTACCCATGATGGGCCCGTCACCCTCCATGCCAACGACGCCGTCGACAATCGCTAGTTGTGGGACGAGGGTGGCGTTGATGTCGAGAATCGAGTTTTCGATGCCGACCTGGTGGAGCACGTTCTTCGGCCACCCGTAGAAGAGCCCCGGCATCACGCCGAACATATTCTTCATCGACAGAGTGACACCTACCCAATGGTGCGTCTTGAGCTTCGGCATCGACACGATCCAGTCGACCTCGCGCAGAATCTCGGGAAAGGTCAGGGTAGCGAGCTCGCTGTATTTGCCACCGTTGGGAACTGTGAAGGTGGAACTGTAGTTGAGATCGACGAAGGGTACTCGGTCTTCAGCCAGGACCGCCTCCATGCCCGACTCCTCGAGCACGAGAAACGAATCGCGACGGTGGCCGGCACCCTCTCCGACGACCACGCGTTCGGCGCCGAGTCGCAAGAACGCCTCGATCGCGCCGCGCACTACATGGGGATGCGTGTTGATGTGCTCGCTCCCCACACTGGTCTCCACCATGTTGGGTTTGAGTAGTACCGAAGCTCCCCTGATCTCCGCCGCGCCGATACCCAATTCACCCAGACCGGTGCCAATCAGTGAGCCGAAGTCGACGCTGTAGCTTGCCGCCCTGCCGATGAACGTGGCGACGCGGCTTCCTCGACAGCCCAGACCGGACAGTGTGGCACCAGCCGTGAGGGCGCCGAGTCCGCTAAGCAAGAACTTGCGTCGGCTCAACGATCGAGCGGATCGATAGCTGAGTGAATCGGGCATCGTCGGTTTCGGCTTGTCCATGTCCAGATCGGGTCGTCGGGCGATCATTCGAACGTCCGGTCGTCCCCGGCCAATGACCCTACCAAGCCCGAAGATACATGAGCCGCCAGGAGCACCAGGGCGAGGAGGGCCGTGTCGTAGCTGCCCAATCTCGTCTGGCGCTCGAGGCACTCGAGGCACCAGGCGACCGCCGCCTCCGGGCGCCTGTTCCATGCGCTTAAGCCCAGCAGAGTCCAGGCCAGCGAAAGGGGCGTGCGCACACGCGACACCTCGCGATCGAGATAGTCCAGACTCAGCTCGACGAGCGAGTGCTCCGCTACCTCGATAAGAGCGGACAGCGCGACACCGGTGCTGTCCGGCGCCGGTCGCTGAGCCCGGCCGAAGGCAGCGGTATTGCCGTAATTCCAGCCGCCAAGCGCCAGGCGCCGGTCGACCAGAAGCTCGCTCGCCTGGATAGCGCGAGCATGGGAGGCGTTACCGGTAACGATGAGAGCCATGAGACCGAAAGCCGTCGGTTCGACCCAGGAGTGGGTCGACTCGATCCAGGGCCACCCGACCAGGGTGGTGTCGTGGCCGAGCAACGGCGTCCGAGGAAAGGCCAGCCCGCGGTAGGTGAGGAGAAAGGCAACCGCCCGCTCTTGTGCCTCGACGTGTGCCGGCGATCCATGCCAGGCCAGGATCGCCAGAGGAGTCGGCCAGGCCGCGGCAAGGTGATTCGGCGTCAAGCACACCCGGCCATCGGGTTGCTGCCGGGAAGCCAGCCATGTTCTCGACGTTGCCAGTATCTCGTCGCTGCGCCCTGCCGCCCGTAACGCCAGAATGCCCCATGCGGTGGCGTCCGGACGTGGATCGCGCCGCCGAACGGCATCCGGAGCGAGACCACCCCCGGGCAGGGCTCGCTCCCCGAGAGCGTCGAGATAGAGCGCCAGGCGTGCGGCAGTGTCTCGCAAGTTGTTGAAAAGTATAAGTCATTCATGCAGTATCGATGACACCAATGCACGTGCACCTAGACCCTGTCGGCGGAATTGCCGGAGACATGTTCGCGGCCGCCGTTCTCGATGCCTGGCCGGAGCTCGAAGCCGGCCTGATCGCCGCCCTGGAAAGGGCGGGCATATTGCGCCTGGCAACGGTACGTCGCTGCGACCATATCGACCACGCTCTGTCGGGCTCTCGATTCGAGGTGCGGCAGACCGAAGGAAACCCAGACCGGCATCACAGCCACCGGGATCTTCAAGACTTCATCCAGTCTGCCGACTTGGCGGGACGAGTCCGGGAGCGCGCCCTGCACCTCTTCGATCTTCTCGCTGGCGCGGAATCGAAGGTACACGGTGTTGCTCCCGAGGAGGTGAGTTTCCATGAAGTCGGTCACTGGGATTCGATCGCAGACATCGTTTCGGCGGCTTGGCTGATCGACGCGCTCGAAGACGCCACCTGGTCTTGCGAGGCTTTGCCTCTGGGACGAGGCCGCGTCGCCACGGCCCACGGGTCTTTGCCCCTACCGGCGCCGGCCACGACGGTACTCCTCGAGGGACTTCCGACCTTCCAGGATGAGCATCGTGGCGAGCGAGTAACTCCGACCGGAGCCGCGATTGTGCGCCACCTCGATCCGAGCTTCGGCCCCATCCCCGGTGTCATGCGGCTCGCGCGCAGCGGCACCGGCTTCGGAACCAGCGTCTTCGAGGACCTCAGCAACACGCTCAGGTTGCTCGTTTTCGAGCGGGCGAGCACCGGCTATCGCGCCGATAGGGTGACGGTCTGCTCATTCGAGGTGGACGACCAGACCGGCGAAGACATGGCGGTTGCGCTCGACCGGGTGCGAGCCGTCCCCGGCGTCCTGGACGTGACTCAATCCCCGATCTCGGGAAAAAAGGGCCGCCTGGCCGTTCGGGTGCAGGTGCTCGCCGAGCCCGATGCCGTGCCGAGTGCTCTGGATGCGTGTTTTCGAGAAACGACGACGCTCGGCATTCGTTGGCAGACGGTCGAGCGCGCCGTCCTCGAGCGACACGAAAGCCAGGTTCAGTTGGGCGACCGAACTGTGGCGGTCAAGCAGACCCGGAGGCCCGGTGAGATCGTGACGGCAAAAGCGGGCATGGACGACCTGGCCGGTGCGCACGGCGGCCGGGAGAAACGCGAGCTGCTGCGCCGACGAGCGGAGACGGTTGTGGCCGGCCCGGTGAGTGACCGCGAGGAGCAGAATGGCAAGTGAGGCCGCGCGCCGACTCGAGGCCTTGCAAGGCTCTCTCGAGGCCTGTCTCGAGGCCGGGAGCGAGCTCGTCGTGGCCGTGAGCGGTGGGGTCGACAGCATGACGCTCGCCGTCGTCGCCCAGAGCACACTCGGGTCGGCCGCAGCAATGTTCCACGCCATTTCTGCGGCCGTGCCTCCGGATGCAAGCGCGCGCGTGCGCCGTTACGCCGAGCGTGATGGGTGGCGTCTCGAGGTTGCCGATGCCGGCGAGTTCGAGGACGAGCGCTATGTGGGAAACCCCACCGACCGTTGCTACTTCTGTAAGAGCCATCTGTATTCCGCGATCGCTAAGCGCACCTCGGCGGTGCTGGTCTCCGGAACGAATCTGGACGATCTGGACGACTACCGGCCCGGGCTTGCTGCCGCCGCGGCCCATCAAGTGCGCCATCCCTATGTCGAGGCGGGTATCGCCAAGAAAGGCGTCCGCTCCATCGCCCGAATGCTCGACCTCGACGACCTGGCCGAGCTGCCGGCGGCGCCGTGCCTGGCGAGCCGCATCGAAACGGGAATTGCCGTGGATCCGAGACTCCTGACTGCGGTCGATGCCTGCGAGAGGTTGGTCGGCGCCACGATCTCATCACGGACTGTCCGATGCCGTGTCCGACGTCAAGGCCTGGTCGTGGAGCTCGATACCGAGAGCCTAAGTCTCCTGGACCCCGACCGCCGTGCATGGCTTACCGGAGCCATTGCGGCCCGCTTCGATCAGCTCGGCGTTCCAGTATCTGTGGATTTCACCGACTACCGTATGGGTAGCGCGTTCTTACGGTCCGGTGCCCGGTGACCGAGAATCACGTCAGGCCGGACACATCGCGACGCGACCGCATCGGCTTCGACGAGGCCATTCTGTGCGCGGGCAAGACGCCCGATCAACTCGCGGTCATCCTCGACCAGGCCCGTCAGCGGTCCGCGCCCTTGCTGCTGACCCGACTCTCGCCCGGGCAACTCGAGGAGCTGCCGCCGGTGCACCGCAGCGCACTCGACTACGAAGCCCTGTCGCGTACCGCGTACTTCGGCGAGGTTGCCGCGCCGGTGGGTGATTCACGAATCGCGGTCATAACCGCGGGCACCTCGGACACTCCCGTTGCCCGCGAGGTCGTGCGGACGCTGGCCTACTACGGGCAGCCCTGCCTCGAAGTGTACGACGTGGGCGTCGCGGGCCTGTGGCGACTGCTCGAACGCATCGAGGAGCTTCGCGACAAGTCCGTGGTGATCACGGTCGCGGGTATGGATGCTTCTCTCCCGAGTGTGATCGGTGGGCAAGTTCCGGGCGCGGTGATTGCGGTGCCTACCTCGACCGGTTACGGCGTGGCAGGTCGAGGCGAGACAGCTCTGCGCGCCGCACTGGTGAGCTGCGCACCCGGAGTGGCCGTGGTCAACATCGACAACGGCTTCGGCGCCGCCTGCGCAACACTTCGAATCCTGGGCACCAAGACCTGAGCTTCTTGCCTGAAGGGTCACTGAGCTCCATGAACGTCGAACGGTCGGTCTGGCGCTGCTCGCTCGAGTGGACACGGTGTTTTTGTCGTCCTTCTCGGGCTCGTCGAGCTGTTCGGTCGGCAGTGGAAGTACCTCTTCGGAATCGTGCCGATGGCGGCGGCGGTGGTCACGCCATGGTGGGGCTACTGCCTCTCGCGCTTCGGCACGGTAGTGTCGGACAGCGGCGCGGCGGCGCGCCAGGTCGTTCATGCCTACCAGGGCGAGTTTCTGAGCCCATTGAGCGAAACCCTCTGGGCGACCTGGACGATTCTCGGGGCGCCGTTCGTGGAACTGCGCTTCGTTCGCCTGTCCCTGTATTCCTTGGCCGAGGACGCCCACGCGGTCAGGCTCATCGCGTGCATCGCCGGTGCAGTCCTACTGCTCGACCTGTTCGTTCCAACCGCGATCCGAATCGCCCGCTCGCTCGACGCGCGACAGCGTTCTCCGTTCCTGGTGCTGGTCCTCCACGGTGCGATCATCGCGGCGTTCTACGCCTACTATGTTCCAGTGCTGTGGTTCTTTCGGCGCTACACCTCGCCCACAGCGGTGGTGGTCACCGTCCTGATCTCGGTTGGCGCGGCCTGGGGATGGGACCAGCGCGCCCGCCTGACCGGCAGGCTGGCCTTGATGCTGCTCGGCGCCGGAATCCTGACGGCGCTCGTCGGTGTGGAACGGCGGCTCGCCGTGTACCCGAGGATCGCCGAAGATCACGCCGTGGACGGTGCGACGGGGTACCGCGCACCAACCGTCGAGCTACTGGCTGCGATTCCTCCCGGATCGGTCGTCGCCGGACTGCAGAGCGGCGCTACGAGCTACTTCGCTCCGGAGGACGTGACCGTGCACAACCTCGACGGCGTCGTAGATCGCGCGGCCGCTGCGGCGTTCAAGGAGGGTGAGCTGGGCGCTTTGCTGCGCGAACGAAACGTCACCCACTTCCTGGACTGGGAACTTCAACATGACATGCTCGTCGAGCGGGCAGGAACGGTTCCGTTCACCCTCGAAACGGTGGCGACCGCTTCCGTGGAGCAGCAGAGCTATCATCGGCTGCAGCTGTCCGAAGTGCGCTGGTGACCGGGGCCGCGGAGGTGCCCTAGGGGGATTGCGCGAGGCGCTCTTGGGCGATCGCGGCTGCGGCGGAGCTCGGGAAGTCCTGGACCACGGCACGATAGCTCGTTCGCGCCGCCTCGGTGTCGCCCAGGTCGCGGAGACAGTCGCCGATCTTGAGACGGGCATCCGGCACCTTGTTGCCGTCGGGAAACCGGGTCGCGGTTTCTCGATAGGCCGCCAGGGCCCCATTGAGATCGCCGCGCGCGTAGCGGGCCTCGGCAATCCAGAACTGAGCATTGTCTCCGAGAACGGTCGCCGAATAACGCCGCAGGAACTGCTGAAATGCCGTCTCCGAATCGACGAAACGACCTCGGTGAAACAGCGTGTAGCCGCGATCGTAGAGCGCCTGAGCGGCCACCGTCAGATCGATGCCCGGGTTTGCACCGTCAAGCTGGCCGCCGGCCGGAGCGTCGGCCGGGGCCTCGGCCGCGGTTGTTGTACCGAGCGGCAAATCTGAGACTTCGAGATCCGAAGCATCCCCGTCGTCCAAGACCGGGGAGACTGGCGTGGCGGGCCGGGAGGCGGCATCGTCCCGCCCAACCGGAGCGGTTGCATCGGACGCTGCCACTTCGCTTGGCGCCTGGCCCTCGAGCTCGGTCAAATGCCTCTGGAGCCTCGCGAGCTCCACCTCGGCAAGAACGGCTCGCCTGTGAAGCTCGACGATCCGCGCCTTGAGCGCGGCGACCTCTTCGGAATCGGACTCGCCTTTCGAGCCGAAGCTCTTGCCGGCCGAGCCCAAAGAGCAGCCGCCAGATACCATCATCGTCACGAGCAGCCCGACGGAGCAGATCGAGTTCCTCATGGCGTCACTCCGAGAGTTGGCTCAGATACTCGCTCTGCGGATGCTCTTCCGTCAACCGCTTGCGGATTTCCGCGGCTTCGTCGGCCCGCTCGAGGACCTGCAGCGACCGGATGAGAAAGAAAAGCACCTTGTCGGTCTCGAGGTACTCCGGAAACTCCTCGAGAATCTCCTCATAGCGACTCGCCGCCGCCTGATGAAGCCGGATCTTCTGATTGAACCGTCCCTTCATGAACTCCGACTGCGCAAGGGTCTGCCGGATGCCCTTGATTCTCTCGCGCGCTTCCACGGCATACTCGCTGGTCGGAAAGATCTGAATCACGTCTTCGAAAGCCTCGAGGGCCTTGCGGCTGATCGACTGATCCCGGTCCGGCGGACGAATGCGCTCTTCCAAGCTGCGCGCGAGTTGGAACTGAACGTAGGCCGACCGGTCACTGGTGGGAAACCGGTTCTGGAAATCTCGGTACTTGGCTTCCGCCTTGAGATAGCCCTGGGAGCCTCCCTGCTGAAACAGCGCGTCGGCTACCAGCAACAGTGCCTCCCGCCCCATGGCTGAGTTTGGCTCGACCTCGAACGCATGCTGGAAATACTCCCGCGCCAAACCGTACTTCCCCTTCTCGACCAGGGCCTTGCCCTCAGCCATGGCCTCTGCCGCCGAGAGCCGCAGGATCGGATCGTCGGTAACGCCGTTGCCACACGCGCTGAAGAATCCGAGAATGGCCAGCAGGTACAGTAAGCGCTTCAATCGATTCCCTCCGCCAGGCTCCGAAGTCGAGCGATAGCTTCTTCCGGCTCGGCTGCTCCGAAAACCGCCGAGCCTGCGACGGCAAGATCGGCTCCGGCCTCGGCCACGCCACGGATCGTATCCGGTCCGACACCTCCGTCCACAGCGATTCCAACGGTCGCGGAGTCGCGAGCGACCATCTCGCGGAAGCGCCTCATCTTGTCCAGCACGTAGGGTATGAACGCCTGGCCTGCAAATCCGGGATTCACGGTCATGAAGAGCACGAATTTCGTCAGGGGCAGGACGTCTCTCAGGACCTCGACACCGGTCGCGGGATTGATGGCAATGCCCGCGTCGACTCCGGCCTCGCCTATTCTGGCAAGCAGCCGATCCATATGAGTGACCGCCTCCCAATGCACCGCCAACCGAGCGGGCTTCACGGCTAGGTAGTCGTCCAGGAGCAGATCGGGGTTCGAGACCATCAGGTGAACGTCCAGGGGCACATCGGTGTGCTTCGCCAACGCGGCAACGACCGGAGCGCCAAAGGTCAGATTGGGCACGAAGTGGCCATCCATGACATCCAGATGCAAGAAATCGGCCCGTCCCCTTTGACAAGTGGCCGCCTCGTCCGCGAGGCGGGCGAGGTCGCCCGCGAGCAAAGAGGGAGCGATCCGCATCAGCTTTCGAGCTCCTCGTGGGTCACGACCAGAGAGATCACGTCGGACTTGCGCAAAGGGTGACCGGGCAACGGATGCTGCCTCAGAATAATGCCTGGAGAAATGCCCTCGTATGACTCGAACTTCACACTGCCCAGCCGCATGTCCCGACGCTCGAAGTAGCGACGGACCTCCGCGTACCCGCGGTATACCAGATCGGGCATGACGAAGACCGACGCTCGGTTGTCCAGGTTCAGATACAGGTCGACCGGACGTCCGCGGTTGACGCTCGCGCCCGCCGGTGGGTCTTGGGTTACGACGGTCCCCGGCCGGCCTCCGCCGCTGAACACATTCGCCACCTTGCCCAACGACAGGCCCTGGGCGGCCAAGGTCACCTGTGCCGCTTGCAGGGCTCGCTCCGAGACGTCCGGCACGATCACGACCTCCCTTCCCAACGAAACCGTCGCCTTGACCAGAGCACCGCGCTTGACCAGAGAGCCGGAACGAGGCTCCTGCCGCATCACGTGGTTGGCCGCTACCGACTCATCATAACGGGCCTCTTCGGACCATTCGATTCGCAACCCCTGATCGCGAACCAGAGCCTCGGCGTCGGTAATGGAGGCTCCCCGCAAGTCGGGAACCGCCGTGACCCCGCTGCGCACGAAGAAGCTGAATGAGAAATAGGCGGTAACCACGAAGACGACCCCAAGAATTCCGGCGTAGGTCAACCACGCCAGCCAGCGGAGCGGTTTCGCGGAATGACCGCGCAGTTTGACGGAGGGACTCACGGATCAGTTTCGAGGTTTTGAGACCCCAGGCGGGAGCAGCGACTGGAAATCGCTCAGTTGACCCAACGGTCTACGAGCCGATTGATTACTTTTCGGGGATAGTTGACGGTCGAAGACACCTTCTGGGCGGGCGCTGCTGCCGCCCGGATGGCCTCGATCGCAGCCGGAGGCCGACCGATCCAGCGCACCTTCTGGTTCCGTCCCACGAGAACGAGAACCTCCGCTTCGCTCTGCGCCCCTTCTCGGGCCTCAACGCCGTACGCCGCCGAAAGATTGCGGTCGTCGTGGAGCAGTGGAAACCCGAGACCCAACTCCCTCTGCACGGCCTTGAGCTCCTCCAACTTGGCCGCCGAGACGCCCATGATCTTGACTCCCGACTCGGCCAGCTCTCTCGAGGCTTCGCGCAGAACCTCCAGGTCGGATCTCGTTGCCTCGGCCTCTACCGAACCGAAAAAGAAAAGCAGGACCGGAGTCCGCGGCACTTCGTCCCTGAGCATGAGAACGACGTCCTCGGTCGACGCGAGATCAAAGTTGGGTGCTTCGTCTCCGATCTGAAGTGCTTCTGGCATCAGAAACTCCTCGCACTCACGAGCCCGGAAGCATGCCTTCCGGAATCACCTTGCGCAGGTCAAAGTAGATGACCATGACCATCAACATGATGATCAAAACGAATCCAACTTGATTGACTCGCTCTTTGAGAGTCAACGACAGATCGCGCCGGAAGACGCTTTCAACCAAGAGAATCGCGATCTGGCCGCCATCCAGGACCGGCACCGGCATCAGATTCAGAATGGCAATGCTGATGCTGATCAGGCCCATGAGGTACAGCAGATTGCGGAAGCCCGAGCGAGCCGCCGCACCACTGAGAGCCGCGATCTGGATCGGTCCAGAGAGCGCGCTCTTGGCGGCGAGCTGACCCGAGAAAATCTTGCCCAGAACCGAGAACGTCTGCAAAGTCACGTCCCAGTTGAACCGACAGCTCTGCACGACGGCCTCGAGCGGTCCATAGCGCTGAAACGAGGTCGACGCCAGGCTAACGCCGATCCAACCTCGCCCGTCGCTTTCCCGAGGCACGACCTCCAGCTTCAGAGCTCCGCTTCCGCGCAGAACCTCGATCTCGATCGGTACGCCCGGCCGCTTTGACAGGTAGTCGACGAAGTCTCGCTGCCCGCTCAGAGGGCGGCCGTCGACAGTGCGAATCTCATCGCCCACCAGCAGTCCAGCCGCTTCGGCAGGGTCTCCCGGAAAGAGCCCGGCCACGCGGGGCAGCATCTCCGGAAACACACCGGCGTCGCCGAACTCATATTTCGGGACCGTATCCGGCACAACCGTCGTGGTCAGCTCTTCATCCGCTCTCTGGAATCCGAGTTCGATCGGCTTGCCCGGAGAGGTCAGAATCGCGAAACGGACTTCCTCCCACCGCTTCACGGGTTTCTCGCCGATGGCGGTGATCACATCCCCCGGCGCCAATCCGGCCCGATCGGCCGGCGAATCGGGTCGCACGCTACCGACTATCGAAGGCAGATCCGGCGGTGCCGCGACCTCGATTCCGACCATGAACACCACCGCGACCAGAAAGATCGCGAGCAGAATATTCATCGCCGGTCCGGCCAGATAGACCACGATGCGCTGCCAGCGAGGCTTGTTCAGAAACTCGCTCGGGTCATCCCCGACC
Source organism: bacterium (assembly GCA_024224155.1). Lineage (NCBI taxonomy): Bacteria > bacterium. The sequence goes on along the minus strand of JAAENP010000154.1, from coordinate 21,115 downwards.
TCGCTCGGATCCTCACCACTCAGCTGTACGTAGCCGCCCAGGGGAAAAACCGAGACCCGGTAGTCCGTACCGCCGCGATTGAACCCCCACAGGCGCTTGCCGAAGCCGAGTGAGAAAACATGGGCATGGACGCGAAAAAGCTTGGCCGCCAGTAGGTGACCGGCTTCGTGAACAAAGATGATCACCCCAAGGGCGAAAATAAACGCAGCCGAATTGATCAAGAGCGTCGTCATGGATTGCTTGGCCTCGCAGACGTCCGCGAAGGCCGCCCATCATACACCGCCTCCGGCTGCCCGTCAGGGCCCGGCCGGGTGGAAGAGGCGACAGATCAACTCCAGAACCGGCGCCGCCACGATCAGCGAATCCAGGCGGTCAAGCATGCCGCCATGTCCCGGTAGAAGCGCTCCTGAGTCTTTGACCCCGGCTGCTCGCTTGAACATCGACTCGAAGAGATCGCCAAGCTGACCCGCGACCGAAATCGCGGCGCCCGCTAAGAGCCACAGCGGCTCAAGTGCCCCGGTTCGCAACCACGACCAGAGACCGGCGGCCAGCAATCCCAGCAGCAATCCACCCCAGGCTCCCTCCCAGCTCTTGTTCGGGCTCACCGTCGGCGCCAGCTTCCGCCTCCCCCACTTGCTGCCGACCAGAAAAGCCCCGGTGTCTGTCAGCCAGACGGTGGCGAGCAGCAGAACGACCAGCCAGGGATCTCGCGCCCGCAGTTGATCGAACGCCGCAATCGGAAGCGCCACGTAGACCGTACCGAATCCCAGAAACGACGCAGCCAGGCCTCGCTCGCGGATCTTGCCCTTGGACTGAAGCCCTGCCAGAGAGGCTCCCAGCGTCACCAGCAGAGCCAGCAAGAGAAGGCGCAAGCTGGCTTCCAGATCGGCAAACCGACCGATGGCAGGCTCCACCAGAAGTAGCGTCGCCAGTAGAACGAAGGCCGGTAGAAGGGAGACTGCCCGGCTGGCACCCGTTGCTCGGCTCAGACGCGCAAGTTCGACAGCGGCGATTAGGCACAGCACCGCCGCCACGGCCAAGAAACCCTCTCGTGGGAGAAGAAACAGCGCCGCCAGCGCCAACGGTGCGCCAATCGCCGCCGTTAGGACGCGCGCCATCGTAGTGCTTGACGGCTATCCGGACCGGTTGTTGCGAACGTCCCGGTCCGAGTCTTCGAGCAGCGCGCCAAAACGCCGGGCGCGGGATTGAAAGTCGAGGATCGCTTCAAACAGCTGGGCGCGTCGAAAGTCCGGCCAGAGAGTCTTGGTCACGTAGATCTCCGTGTACGAGATCTGCCAGAGCAAGAAATTGCTGATGCGCATTTCACCGGAGGTTCGGATCAGGAGATCGGGGTCTGGTAGGCCGGCGGTATAGAGGTAGCGGCCAAGCGTTTCCTCGTCGATATCGGTGCCCTTGCCCTGCGCCCAATCGGAGACAATCTGCCGGCAGGCGTCGACGATCTCGGAGCGGCCCGAGTAATTGAGAGCGATGTTGAGCTGCAGACCGGCGCAGTCCTCGGTCTCCCTCTCGGCACGCTCGATCAGCGACACGACCGATGGATCGAGCTCACGCCAGCGACCGAGGACCTTGAGGCGAATGTCGTTCTTGACCAGGCTGGCCATCTCCTTGAGCAGGTACTCCTTGAGAAGGTTCATCAAGGTCCAAACCTCGTAGCGGGGCCGTTTCCAGTTCTCGACCGAGAACGCGTAGAGGGTCAGAACGTCGAGACCCAGCTGTGCCGAGGCTTCGATCGTGTCGCGCACCGAAGCGACACCGGCACGATGGCCTTCGACCCGGGGCAGGCCGCGGCTCTGTGCCCAGCGGCCGTTGCCGTCCATGATGACGGCAACGTGCCGAGGCAAGGCGCCCAGGTCCAGTTTGCGCGCCAAAAGGTCGTCAGCAGAACCCGGTTCCGCCAGCTGTACTAGCTTCTTCATCTCCGCAAGAGCTCACTCGCTGAAGCGGTTAATCTAGCACAAACAGACCACTATTCGGCTGGGGTCGAGGGGTAGCGGACCTTCTCCAGAACCAGTCCCTGAGGCGGTGCGGTCGGGCCGGCCGCCGAGCGCGGTGCCCCCGCCAGCAGCTTCAGGAACTCGGTCGGACTCCTCCTGGCTCGCCCGACTTCCAGCAACGTTCCGACCAGGGACCGGACCATCCCCCGCAAAAAGCCGTCGCCTTCGACCTCGAAGATCAAATCGCCACCGTCGCTCTCGCGCAACGCCGCTCGCATGATGCGCCGATGGGGATCCTTGTGGGCGCCCCCGGCGAGCGCAAACGCGGTGAAATCGTGCCGGCCCACGAGCCCCGCCAGGGCCTCTCGCATCGGTTCGACCCGAATCCTGGGGTCGACCTGCGCCGCAAAGACGCTGTCGAGCGGTGACAGCACACGGGTCGGCACCATCCTGTAGGTGTAGACCTTGCTGATCGCGCTGTTGCGGGCGTGGAAGCCCTCGGCCATCCGGCGAGCCTCCAGGATGCGTATGTCCGGTGGAAGATGGCGATTCGTACCGTGGACAAAGGCCGCGTCTGGAAGATCACTCCCGACCGAACGATCCGGCCCTCCTGGGTAGCGGCCGATGTGGGCCACTTGACCGCGGGCGTGGACTCCGGCATCCGTGCGGCCGGCACCGATCACCCGAACTCTCTCGCCGAGGACTGCCTCGAGCGCTTCTTCCAGGCGCTGCTGAATCGTGACGCCGTTCGGTTGCCGCTGCCAGCCGGAGTATCGGGTGCCCCGATAAGCCACGGTCAAGCAGCGAACCATCGTCTCTCCAGTCCCCTGGCCACGGCGTACGGTCCCCAGCACGCCAGAAAGACCCACGGCAGCAGAGGGATCTCGGTGAATTGCGGAATGTAGGACAGAAACGCCGAGCAGCACAAGACCAGCCAGGCCAAGTGGCCCCGAATCGCCGCGAACGGCAACAGCCACAGTAAATACCAGGGATACACGGTGGCCGAACAGAGCAGGACGACCTCGAACACCGAGCCCGTTGCGACAATCACGTCCGGCTGGCGCCAGGCCAAGATGACGAGAACCAAGAACACCCCGGCCAAGAGCAGGCGGGCGTGCGTCCGGGAGTGGTTGTGAGGGTAGAAGCGATTCCAGAACTGATGATCCCCGGTTCTGGTCTTCTGCCGGTCGAGCGCTCGACCCACATAGCCTCGGGAATCGGCCTCCTCCAGACCGCGCCACAGCGGCTCGTACAACGGCCCATTGAACTCCCACGAGCCGCCAAAGCGGAGATAGCCGCCCGGGACGCCGCCGCTGGCGGCGACCACGGGTCCGAACGCCGCTCCGAGTGCGAGGGCCGAAACTCCGGCAAACAGCCAGCGGCGCGGGCTGAAGCGCAGCCAGACCGGGTAAGCAACCAAGGGTACGATCTTCACCAGCACGCCGGCTGCCGCCGCGGCGGCGACCGTAGCGGTGCCTCGGCGAGCGATCAGAGCCCATACCGCCACGACCACGGCACATACACCCAAAGCATCGACATGCCCCATGGCGGCGATCTCGAGCGTCGCCAGGGGATTCCAGGCATACCAGATCGCCGCGCTGCCGTCGCCGTTGCGCAGAGCGGCGATCTTGAAAAGAAAGACGCAAGCCGTAAGGTCCGCCGCAATCAAAACCAGCTTCCAGAGAAGGATTGGCCAGGGAAACCTGGCCGCTATACTAAAGAGCGTCAAGGCCAGCGGCGGATAGACGGTGGCTACGTCGCGATGTGGCAGCGTCTTCCAAAGGTCGTCTCGCATGGTGACGAGCTCCGGAGCATCCGGCGACAGCTCATACGGATTGAAACCGGCGCCAGCAACCCTCCCGTCCCAGATATATCGAAACACATCGTCGGACAGCGTCGGCGGCAGCGGCAGCATGAAGAGGCGCAGCCCGGCCGCAATCAGAAGGACCACATGCAACGAAGGAACCGGCCGCCAGCGGCGAGCCCACGCCATGACGGCCAGCCCCAAAGCGAACCAGAGCAGAGTGGCCGGAAGATTAGTCGCGAGATCCCAAGTCGCGAGCAGGCCCAAATGGGGCAAGAGCAATACCAGGTAACGTGTTCGCCCGGCCCGGGTAGGCAACTTCAAACCCGACAGCCCGGAAGAGCTCCTGAAAGGATCTCCGAGAGGATCCAACCATGACCGCTGACCTTGTGCTGGTTCTTTACTACTTGACGCTCGGAGTACTGGCCGTGTTTGGCGGACATCGAATGGTCCTCCTGATCCTCTACTATCGTACACGGCACCGAGCCCCGGCCCGTCCGGAAGAACCCGCCGAGTGGCCGGTGGTCACCGTTCAACTACCTCTCTACAACGAGATGTACGTCGCCGAGCGCTTGATTCGCGCGGTCGGTGCACTCGACTATCCCCGCGATCGCTTTCACATCCAAGTTCTGGACGATTCGACTGACGAAACTTCAGAGATCGTCGCCCGAGCCGTCGAGGAACAGCGCGAGCAAGGCGTTTCCATCGTGCACGTCCAGCGAAGCGATCGAACGGGGTTCAAGGCCGGCGCTCTTGAACACGGCCTGGCGATGGCGCCAGGCGACCTGATCACAATTTTCGACGCCGATTTCGTACCCCACTCGACCTACCTTCGCGAGATCGTTCCCTATCTCGCAGACCCGGAAACCGGTGCCGGCCTCGGCATGGTGCAGGCCTGCTGGGAGCATCTCAACCGCGAGTACTCACTACTGACGCGAATTCAGGCGATATTCTTGGACGGTCACTTTCTGGTAGAACACGCCGCCCGCAACCGAAGTGGCTGCTTCTTCAACTTCAACGGCACCGCCGGAATCTGGAGAAAACAGGCCATTCTCGACGCCGGCGGCTGGCAACACGATACGTTGACCGAGGACCTCGATCTGTCCTATCGGGCTCAACTCGCCGGCTGGCGATTCCTGTTCGTGCCGGAGCTCAAAGTGGCCGCGGAGCTGCCGGTGGATGTCAACGCGTTCAAGCGCCAGCAGTTCAGATGGGCCAAGGGCTCGATCCAAACCGCTCGCAAGCTCCTGCCGCGAATCCTGAGAGCTCGGATCGCCCTGAGAGTCAAGGCCGAGGCGCTGATTCATCTGACCAATAACCTGAGCTACCTGTTGATGGTCGTGCTGTCGCTTCTCGTCTTTCCGGCGATGGTGTTCAGGCGGGGCGCTCCCTCCTCGACTCTGCTGCTCATCGACCTACCGCTGTTCTTGTGCGCCACGCTGTCCGTGCTGGCGTTCTACGCCACCAGCCAGCTCTCCGGGAGGCAGGGTGGGGGCAAACGCCTCAAGCATCTGGCTCCCCTGATGGGTCTGGGCATCGGGCTCGCCATCAACAACTCACGCGCTGTGCTGGAAGGTCTGTCGAGGAAGGTAGGCGTCTTCGAGCGCACCCCGAAATACAGGATCGAAGACCGTCGTGACGACTGGCGCGGCAAGAAGTACAAGGTTCGAACCAACCTCGCCACTACGATCGAGGGCATCCTGGCTGTCTGGTTTGCGGTGGTCTTCGTTCTGGCCTGGCAATGGGGAATGTGGCTGTCTTTGCCTTTTCTGTATCTTTTTCTTCAGGGTTATTGCTACATCTACGCTCTGTCGCTATTTTCAGGAGGTCTCGGCGGCTCGTTCCGAGCGCCTAAGGCGGTTGCCGCTACCCCGGTCGATGCGGGTTCCTGATGCATCCGGAGCGAATTCAAGACAAGCCCAACTCGGTCACGATCAGGCCGGTTCGGGCCTCCGACGCGGCGTTGCTCGATCGATGGCGACTCGAGCCGAGCGTGCGCGAGCATCAACCGCTGTCCGATGCCTCCGCGGCGCAGCTACTCGCGGATCTGAACCGCCAACGAAGCGACGACCTCTATTCGTCGCGCGGCCAGAGATTCCAGTGGCTGGTACTCGACGAGCTTCAACCGGCGGGTTGGATCACGCTGGTGATCATCAATTGGAGCCACGGGCTCGCCGAGATCGGATACGCGCTTTCGACCGAGTTCCAGCGCCGAGGGCTCATGGCCGAAGCCCTCCGGATCCTGCTGGCCGACCTCTTCGAGCACACCACCATTCGACGCGTCGAGGCGCGCTGCGCGATAAGCAATCGAGCGTCGCAGCGAGTCCTCGATGCCGTGGGCTTCGAGCGCGAAGGTCGGCTACGTGGCTACTTCGTGCTCCGCGGGCAGGAGATAGACAACTATCTCTATGCGATTCTGAAAGACGACCGGCGACCGGGGCGACTGAGCGTCGGCTTATGAAAGGCCGGCCGCGTGCGCCTCGGAGCGAGCCTCTCTTCGCTGGCGCAGAGGCGGCACCGGCGGCCTCTATCGGTGCGGTTCAAATCGGTGTACGGAGGTCGACCGCTACACAAAACCGCTTGCCGGCTTCGACGCTCGTCGGTTTGAGGCAAAGCTCTGCTAGAGGTACTCCAGGCTCGCGTACTTGGCCACCAGCTTCCGCTTGCCAACCCGGTCGAAGTAGACCGTGAGCTTGCCGCTGTCGCCCTCGCCCTCGCTTTCGAGCACGACGCCGTCACCCAAAGTCGGATGACGCACACGACGGCCTCGCGATAAGCCTCGCGACCCGGAAGAGGGGTCCGGCGAGCTTGGCTGAGTGCGCCCAAAGAAACTGTAAACGCCGCTGGTCCGGGCGTTGGCAAAGAGATCCGGGCTGTCCGAGATCGTGAGACATTCCTCCGGAATCTCGACAATGAAGCGCGACTGCTCCTGGTCCTGGTAGCGACCCGCAATCCTACGTCGGCGGCAGCAGGTCAGGAAAAGCGTCTTCTGTGCTCGCGTCATGCCGACGTACAAGAGACGGCGTTCCTCTTCGACGTCTTCCTCTCCACCGAGCGCGTTGAAGTGAGGCAGGAGCCCCTCTTCCAGCCCGGCGACAATCACGGTCGGGAACTCCAGCCCCTTGGCACTGTGAAGCGTCATGACCGAGACCCCCCGATCGGACTGCCAGCCATCAATATCGGAGACCAGAGACGCGTGATCCAAGAAGGCTCCCAGGAGATCCTCTTCCTCGTGTCTCTTCTCCTCGACGAACTCATGAACCGCGGTCACGAACTCGCGGATATTCTCGAGCTTGGCCTGGGACTCCTGATCCTCTTTGCGGTAGAGGTCGACATACCCGGTCTCCTCGAGGATCTTTTCCAGAAGCTCGGGCAGGGCGAGATGCTTGGAGTCCTCGGCAAGTCGCAGAATCAAATCACGAAAGCCATTCAGAGCCTTGGCACTGCGGCGCGGGAACCGCCCCGGCTCGAGATGCAGTAGGGCGTCCCAGAGGGTCGAGGAAGTCGAGCTCTGACTTTGCTCGAGAAGGTCTCGAGTGGCTTTGCCGATTCCCCGAGGCGGCTGATTGATGATTCTGCTCAGCGAGTAATCGTCTTGCGGATTGCGCAGCAGTCGCAGATAGGCGACTAGATCCTTGATCTCGGCGCGCTCATAGAATCGCAGTCCGCCAACCAGCACATAGGGGATCCGCCGATCGAGCAAGCGTTCCTCGATCGCGCGCGTCTGGGCGTTGGTGCGAACCAACACCGCCATCTCGCTCCAGCGCCGCTTGTCGCGCAAGAGCTCGAGCGTATTCGCGATCCAGCGGGCCTCGTCCTGTTCGTCGCCAGCACGGTAGAGCTCGACCGGATCGCCGGAGCCGGAGTCCGTCCACAGCGTCTTGCCTCGGCGGCGTCTGTTGTTCTCCACCACGGCACCGGCCGCAGAGAGGATGTTCTGTGTGGAGCGATAGTTGCGTTCGAGCTTTCTCACCGCCGGATCGTCGAAGTACTTCTCGAAATCCAGCACGTTGTCCAGGTCCGCGCCGCGCCAGCGGTAGATTCCCTGATCTTCGTCTCCGACCGCGGTCAGGTTTCCCTTCGCTCCTACCAGCTCCAGCACGAGACGCATCTGCGCGTGATTGGTGTCCTGAAACTCGTCGACCATCAGGTAGTGAATCTGACTGTGCAGGCGCTCCTTGATATCCGGATTGTCGGCCAGCAGGGCGACCGCGAGTCGAATCATGTCGTCGAAGTCGACTCCCCCGCCGCGCTGCAGAAGTCCCTGGTAACTGCGGTACAGAATCGCCACCTTCTGATCGAAGAAGCTGCCTGCCTGGGACTCGAACATCGACGGATCAAGGAGGCGATTCTTGGCCGAGCCGATGGCGGCCAGGACGCTACGTGGCGGGTACGAAGAGTCCGCGAGCCCTTCGTTCTTCAACGCTTTCTTGACCATGGAGATTTGGTCGTCGCGATCGAAGATGAGAAACCCCGGCTTCAAGCCGACGCGCTCGCCGTAGCGCCTCAACAGGCGCAACGAGAATCCGTGAAACGTACCCACGAAGGTGGGCAGAGGCCGAAACTGCACGAGACCCTCGACGCGCTCGCGCATCTCGGCCGCAGCCTTGTTGGTAAAGGTCACGGCCACGATCGCGGACGGATCGATTCCCAGCTGCGTCACCAGCCAGGCGACACGATGAGTTATGACTCGGGTCTTGCCGGAACCGGCACCCGCCAGCACCAGCTGTGGGCCCTCACCGTGGGTAACCGCTTCGAGCTGCTGCGCGTTGAGATCGCGTTCCAGATCCAAGGCTTATTCCACAGTTACGCTCTTGGCCAGGTTGCGCGGCTGGTCGACGTCAGCCCCCCTGCGCACTGCCGTGAAGTAGGCGAACAGCTGCAGGGGAACGACATTGACGACGGGCTGCAGCAGCTCGGAAACCCTGGGCACCTGAAGCACCTCGTCCGCAGCGTCCGCTACCTCCCCCGGATCCCGATCGGTGAGCGCAATGACGATCCCGTCTCGGGCACGGACTTCCTGCATGTTCCCGCGCATCTTGTCGAATACGCGTTCACCGGTGGCGAGAGCCACGACCGGCAACCTGCGATCGATCAAAGCGATCGGACCGTGTTTCATTTCGCCCGCGGGGTAGCCCTCGGCGTGAATGTAGGAGATCTCCTTGAGCTTCAGCGCTCCCTCGAGAGCGATCGGATAGTTGATGCCGCGACCGATGTAGAGGAAATCCTGGGCCTCGAAGTAGCGGCGGGCAAGCACTTCGTAGTTATCGACACTGGTCAGCATCTCGCCCACCGCTCCGGGCAGGTGAGCCAGGTCGACGAGAATCTCGGGTGTCAGTTTCAGCCCGATCTGCTGACGCAGGTAGAGCCCGAGCAGGTAGAGAGCAATGAGTTGCGTGGTAAAGGCCTTGGTCGACGCTACGCCGATCTCGGGACCGGCATGCGTGTAAATCACGCCGTCGGAGAGCCGGGTCGTCTGACTACCGACGACGTTGCATATCGACAAGAGTCGGGCCCCTCGCTCACTCGCCGCCTCCATCGCCGACACCGTATCCGCGGTTTCTCCCGACTGCGAGATGCCAACGGCGAGATCGCCCGCGGACACCAGCGGTTTTCGATACCGGTACTCGGACCCGTAGTCGACCTCCACCGGAATCCCCACCAGCTCTTCAATCAGAAACTTTCCAACCAAGGCCGCGTGCCAGGACGTGCCGCAGGCCAGTAGATGAATTCGGTGGGCCGCTTCGACATCGGCCGCGGAAAGCTCAAGGGTGTCGAAGCCGACGGTGCACTGTTCGAAGTCAACGCGCCCCGCGAAGGTGTCTTGAATCGCCTGCGGCTGATCGTGGATCTCCTTGAGCATGAAGTGCTTGAAGCCGCCCTTCTCCGCCTGAATCGGATCCCAACTCAGACGCACGACCGGGCGCTCTACCCGGGTGGGGCCGTCGGACCAGACCGTAACCGTCTCGGGCAGCAGGCGCGCCACATCGCCGTTCTCCAGTAACACGACATCGCGGGTGTAGGCCAACAGCGCGGACGGATCCGAGGCCAGGAAGTTCTCACCTTGCCCAAGACCCAGTACCAACGGGGGACCGTTGCGTGCAGCGACGATCTCAGCCTGTGACGATTCGCGGGAGATCACGGCGAACGCGTACATTCCTTCGAGCTCGGCTACGGACTTGTGTACGGCCTCGAGCAGGTCACCCTCGAAATGCGAGCTCACCAGGTTGGCGATGACCTCGGTGTCCGTGTCCGAGATGAACTCCCAACCCTCGGTCCGAAGACGAGTCTTGAGCTCGAGAAAATTCTCGATGATGCCATTGTGGATCAGCGCCAGTCGTCCTTTACCGTCGCTCAACGGATGGGCATTGCGCTCGTTGGGCACACCATGCGTCGCCCAGCGCGTGTGGCCAAGGCCATAAGAGCCAACGAGGCCGGAACCCTCGAGCTTCGAAGCCAGTCGATCCAACTTGCCTTCGGCCTTTATCGTCTCCAACTCGCCGTTGTTGCGCACGACCACCCCGGCGGAATCGTAGCCCCGGTATTCGAGCCTGCGCAGGCCGTCAACGAGCAGCGGCACGACTTCCCTGTCACCCAGGTACCCGACGATTCCGCACATCAGTCCGTCTGTCTCCTTCGCTTCTTGCGATCGGCCCAGGCCTCGAGGTTCTTCTGCCGGGCCCGCCCGACGCCCAGAGCGCCGTCGGGGACGTCGGTCGTGATCACCGAGCCGGCGGCTGTCGTGGCTCGCTCTCCGACGCGCACCGGCGCCACCAACATGGTATCGCTGCCGACGAAGGCCTCGGATCCGATCTCGGTTCTGTACTTGTTCTCACCGTCGTAGTTGCAGGTCACGGTACCCGCTCCGATATTCGCACGATCGCCGACCTCGGCATCACCCAGATAAGTGAGATGTCCGGCCTTGACGCCGGTTCCGAGCTGGGAGTTCTTGACTTCGACGAAGTTACCGATGCGGTTGCCGACACCGAGCCGGGCGCCGGGACGCAGACGCGCGAAGGGACCAACGCGACTGTCATCACCGATCTCCGCCTCCTCGACCACCGTCATCGGACCGACCTCCACACCGTCTCCAACGATCGCGTCTCGAATCCAGGAACCCGAGTGAATCGTCGAACCGGCGCCGATCACGGTGCCTCCCCCAAGATAGACCTCCGGATGGATCACGCTATCGCGTCCGATCCGGACCTCCGCCTCGACCACGGTGCGGGCGGGCTCGAGAATGGTCACGCCCTCTGTCATGAGCTGCGCACACTTGCGATCCAGGAGCACCCTGTGAACGCGTGCGAGGTCCGAGCGATCATTGACCCCGAGTGCCTCGTCCGAGTCGTCGAGAGAAAACAGCTCGACCTTCGTGCCGGCATCGGCCGCCGAGGTAAACGCATCGGTCAGGTAGAGCTCGCCCTGTGCATTGGCCGGCTCCAACCGACTCAGACGGGGGCCGATCTGCGAGGAGGGCACGACGTAGATACCCGCGTTGACCGACCGAACCGCCAGCTCTTCGGCGGTCGCGTCCACCGACTCGACGATGCGCGACAAGCGACCCTCGGCGTCCGCGATGACCCGGCCCAGCGAGCCGGGGGAAGCGAGATCGGCGACCGCAAGCGCCCAGCCGGTCCCGGCCGCGTCGAGCAGAGCCTCCAGGGTTGCGCCCCGAACCAGCGGAACGTCGCCCGAGAGCACCAACAGGCGCGCCGGTGTATCGAGATGGGCCACGGCGCGCGCAAGCGCGTCGCCGGTCCCCTTCTGCTCGACCTGCTCGACGAAATCGAGCTCGATATCGCCGTCGAAATCTCGGTACGCCGCTCTGACTCGCTCGGCCCGATGACCGACCACCAGAAGGACCTTGCGGCAGCCTGCCGCTCGGGCCCCCCGGATCACCCAATCAAGCAGGGGTCTCCCGGCCGCCCGGTGCAGGACCTTGGGCTCCACCGAACGCATTCGGGTGCCCTGGCCGGCGGCGAGAATCACCGCGACCGTCGGCGCGGGTTCTTGCGGTCGTTTACTCATGAATCAGGAGACGCGACGTTCAAATTGCCGTTCGCGGACCAATTGGAGCACAGCTTGGCGCAGTTTGGCTGGATCATGCCGAATGAAATCACCTTCCTCGGCGAGATCGGCCAGCACCAGGCGCGGCAGATCGCTTCCCCAGGGCAGGGTCTCGACCGCCCGCACCGGCTCCGCACCCGCCTGCTTGTAGCGCTTCAGCAGAGTCTCCGGATGCTCGCCTCGATGAGCCAACACCAGATCCACCAGATCATTACCACCGAGCCGTCGCAAAGCCTCGAGATGGGTCATCGCGTCCATTCCGTCGGTCTCGCCCGGCTGCGTCATCAGATTGAGGACCAGCGCGATTCCGGCCCGGCTTTCGCCCAGGGCTTCGGCGATTCCCGAAATCAGCAGATTCGGGAGAATCGAGGTGTAGAGGGAGCCCGGCCCCAGCAGGATCAGATCGGCCTCCGCGATGGCTCTGACCGCTGCCGGAAACGGCGCCACCCGAGCCGGTTCGAGACCGATCTCCTCGAGTGCCTCGCCTGAGAGGCCGATCGCCGATTCACCTTCGTACACCTTGCCCGAGACTCCCCGGGCTCTCAGGCGCACGTCGCTCAGGGTTGCCGGGAGAATACGTCCACGCACGGAGAGGATCGACTCGGCGGTGAGAATCGCCTGCGAAAAATCACCGGTGATTCCGGTCAAGGCGGTCAGAAAGAGGTTGCCGAAGGAATGGCCGGCAAGCCCCTCTCCCATCGCGAATCGATACTGGAAGAGCTTGGCAACGAGGTCTTCGTCGTCCGCCAACGCCACCAGGCAGTTTCTGATGTCACCGGGCGCGGGCACTCCGAACTCGCGTCGCAAACGGCCCGAAGAGCCGCCGTCGTCGCTGACCGTCACGATCGCGGTCAGGTCTCCGATCTCGTTGCCGACCTCGGGTTTGAGAGCCCTCAGCAGAACGGCCAAGCCCGTGCCACCGCCCACGGCCACAATCCGCGGAGGCTCTCTGCGTTCAGTTGGCGACAAAGAGTGAGGAGTAATCGGGATCGCTCCGCAACGACTCGAAATCCTCATCGCGAGCGGCTACCACTCGATTTCGGCCGTTGGCTTCAATCGCCTTGCCCAGAAGCTCGCCGGCCTTCGCGTGATCCCCCTGCACGGCGTGAATCGCGGCCGCAAGATAGGCAAAGCGTTCATCCTTCGAGGCTCTACCACCACCCGAGCAGATTCGGAGCGCCTCATCGAGCTCCCCTCGATTCCGCAAGAACACGGCCTCCAGAAAGGGATCGACCGCCTGCTTGCTCGTCGAAGCCAGGCGTTCCTCGCACACATTCAGGAAGCGGCGAGCCTGTTCGCCCAAAGACGACAAGTCGGTCTCCCGTCTTACCTGCTCCAGCATCTTCGCTGCCTCGCGCCACTTCTTTTGATAGGTCGCCTTGACCGCCCGCTCGAACAGCTTGACATTGGGATCTTCGGCCAGGTTCGGCGCCACGACCATGTCGAGCGCGGCCAATCCGAGCTCGGTGAGCTTCGTCTCCACAGTGGCGGTGTCCGTCTTGAACCGCTCGGCAAGTTCCGCAAGCCGGCGCTTCGCGGCGTATCGCTTCATGTAGGTTATCTCTGTGGGCTTCCAACGCTTCGCCATGACTCTCCCAATACTGCTAGCGTTTTCTCAACTCGACGAGGATCTGCTTCGCGACCGCCTTGAGCGTGTCGAAAACGCCTACGCCCTGCGGCGCGATCGCTTCAAACGTCGGCTCGCGCTTGTAGTTGAGCATGCGGTACATCTCGTCCACCGGCATGGCGTTGGGGAGATCTCGCTTGTTGAACTGAAGCGCCGAAGGAACTTCCTTCAGGTCGAAACCGTGGTCACGCAGGTTGGACTCGAGGTTGCGAATCGACTCTACATTCGCCTCCATCCGCTCTCGCTGGCTGTCGGCAACGAAAATGACGCCGTCCACGCCCTTCAAGATCAGTTTTCGACTGGCGTCGTAGAAAACCTGACCGGGCACCGTATAGAGATGAAAGCGGGTGGTGAACCCACGAATCGAGCCCAAGTCGAGCGGCAGAAAATCAAAAAACAGAGTTCGGTCCGCCTCCGTCGCCAGAGAGATCATCTTGCCCTTTCGATCGGGCGCGGTCTTGTTGTAGATGTACTGCAGGTTGGTCGTCTTACCGCCGAGACCCGGTCCGTAATAAACGATCTTGCAGTTGATCTCCTTGGCCGCGTAGTTGATGAAGGTCATAGCTCAACTACTCGCTGAAGAGTGCGTCGATGTCCTCGTCGGTGATCTCGGAAAACGGGCTCGGTTCCTTGACGCCGACCTCGGGCTCGCTCTTGAGGTCCATCTCATCGAAGACCTTCTTCAGCTCGACGCTGGCCCGCTTGACTCTCAAACGCACCAACCCCAGAGAGGAACGCTCGTCGAAGATCACCAGCAGAATCGCACGCCGCGCGACGATCGAGATATGGATGTGATCGCGCTGCCCTTCGTGAAACAGAACGGAGAACTCTCGCTCGCCGATGAGCTTGGCCAGACCGTCGGTGGCCGCGACGTTGCCGGCGGTTAGCGAAGCCAGGGACGTCGAGTCGAATTCCTCGGTCTCACCGGCAGCCGCAATGTGCTGGCCGTTCTTGTCGATCAAGAAGACCGCCTTGCCGTTGGCGTCGTGCTTGAGACGCTTCAGCGCGTCCTCGAGCCGGCGAAACTCTGCCTCGAAAACTTCTTGCATAATCTGTGTTTGACCGGAATCCAGGTTGAACGGAGCTTGAACGACGCCGCGAAAAAATATCACAACGCCCGCAAGGCGTCTCAAACGCTTGATGGTACGGTATTTGTGCCTGCAGGAAAAGGTCATTCGCCGCCTCCAGTCGAGTCCCTCCGATGCGCGCACTGATACCTCCGAGATCCACCTCAGACCGGGATCTTGATTTCGCGCGGCTCGGCGCCGAATCCTGGGATCTACTGGTCATCGGCGGCGGCATTACCGGGACGGCCGTGGCCCGCGACGCCGCCCTGCGTGGACTCAAGACCGCCCTTGTAGAACAGGGGGATTTCGCCTTCGGAACCTCCAGCCGGTCGTCGCGATTGGTTCATGGAGGGCTGCGCTACCTGGCCAATTTCGACTTCTCCTTGGTCCGCGAAGGGCTGGTCGAGCGCCGGCGTCTCCTGGAAGCCGCTCCGGGGCTGGTGCGGCCGGTCCGCTTCATCTACCCCGTCTATCGGGGCGATCCGGATCGGCTCTGGAAGGTACATATGGGCGTGCGGCTCTATGATGCCCTGTCGCTCGGCTACGGCCTGGGAGATACCAAGCGCCTCAATCGCGACCGCCTTCTGAGCTCGATCCCGGGTCTTCGGCGCGACGGTCTTCAGGGTGCCGTATCGTACTTCGATGCCGCCACTCACGATACCCGGCTGACCTTGGCCGTAGCTCGCTCCGCCAGGAACGCGGCCGCCATTCTGGTGCCGCGCTGCCGCGCCCTCGGGCTGACAGGCACTGAGGACCGCACCCGGGGCGCGAGGATTCGAGACCTTCTCTCGGGGCATGAGATCGAGATCCGTTCCAAAGCCACCGCACTGTGCTGCGGCCCCTGGCAAACGCTCTACCCACCCGCCACCATCGAGCTTCGCACCGCTCGCGGCACTCACATCTCCGTCAAGAACCGGCGCATACCCTTGGACGGCTACATCGCGCTGCGCTCGCCTCGCGACGGACGGCTCGCCTTCGCCATGCCCATCGGTCACTACATCGTCTTTGGAACCACCGACGACGACGATCGCACGGAGCCTGGACTGGTTCGACCAACCGCTCGAGATACCGAGTACCTCCTCGAGCTCGCCAATCACGCATTTCCGGCCGTGGACGTAGCCGCCGAAGACATCACCGGAGCCTGGGCCGGCTTGAGACCTCTGGTCGCGGAAGGGACCGGCGAGGACGCCGACGCGTTGTCGCGCAGGCACCAGATTGTCGCCGGTCCGCCTGGGCTCTGGATTCTCACCGGGGGCAAGCTCACGACCCACCGAAGAATGGCTGAAGATCTCGTCGACAAAATCGTTCCGGCTCTCGCCGAGCTGGGATCGGAGGCCGGAGAGTGCGCCACGACCCAAAGCAAGCTCTTCGCCGGTAGTCTCGATGCCGGCCGGCGGCGGCTCGAAGCACGCGGAGTCTCGGCTGGAGCCGTGGACTCGGCAATCGCGCTCTATGGCGACAGCGTCGAAGAGCTGGCCGAGTTCCTCCCGGAAGCTCCGACCGAGAACCCCGAATCCGACTTTCGGCGGGCCCAGATCGCCATGGCTGTCAAGAGGGAGTCGGCACTCTCGCTCGACGACCTGATGCTCAGGCGCCTCGAACCCGGGCCACTCGACCTCAAGCACTGCTGGCGCGAGGCGCCGGCCGCCGCCCGGGAGTTCGGATCGCACCTCGGCTGGACCGGTCAGGACATCGAGCAGGCTGCCGCCGAGCTGCGCGATGGCATCGCCCGCGACCTCAGCGCCGCCTCGATTCCGCTACCCAGCTGACTCAAGCGCTCTTGCGGTCGTTGGCTCGTTTGGCCGTGCGCTTTGCAGGGCGCTTTCGCGACCGGCCGCCACCGACTAGCCCGGTGACGACATAAGTACCCGCGCGCGGGTCCTTCTTGAGGGCGATCAACTTGTTCTTTTCCGCGTCCTCGAGCAGGTCGGAAAAGGACGAGTAGCCATAGTAGCTCTCGCTGAACGCGGGACGCTTTCTCTGCATCGTCTGCTTGACCATCGAGCCCCAGAGCACGTCCTTGTTCTCTCGTTGCAGCGCCTTGATCGAATCCACCATGAGCGCGAACGCCTCGGCGCTCTTTTCCGGCACGCCCGACACCGCCGACAGCTTCTCGCCCTGGCGACTCTCCCGGTAGATGTCCTCGTAGAAGAGGAACTCGTCGCAGTTGTCGATCAGCAGGTTGGCCGACGAGTTCTTGACTCCGACCCCGATCACGATCTTGTTGTTCTCTTTGAGCTTGGTCACCAGGGGTGTGAAGTCGCTGTCGCCCGAAAGAAAAACGAAGGTGTCAATGTGCTCCTTGGCGTGGGAGACGTCCATCGCGTCAACGGCCATCTTGATATCGGCCGAGTTCTTTCCCGAATAGCGTCGCTTGGGAATGTCGATGAGCTCGATACCGGCCTCGTGGAACTCGCGCTTGAAGTCGCGGTAGTTTTCCCAGTCGGCGTAAGCCTTTTTTACGATGATCTTGCCTTTCTCCACCAGCCGCTCGAGCACCAGATTGATGCTGAATTTCTTGATATCCGAGTCACGCACTCCGAGCGCAATATTCTCTAGATCGCAAAAGAGCGCGATCGTCTGTTCGTCATTCACAGGTTGTTCCTTTGCTTAGTTCTTCTGATCCGTCTCACGGGTTCACGGCCCGGTGCCGTCGATTCCCAGGGCTGTCTTGTATTGGAAGAAGAGAGGAGAGCCGGGACCCGAACCCTTCGGCTCCTAATCCTAGCACCCTTCGCTCAAGTTCGAGTGCAGCTAGCTATTCTGCCCCGCGGGCAGCCGCTCCGAGGCCAGGCGCATCCAATCCCGGAATCCCTTGAGATCGCGGCGTTCGACGAGGTCCTGGAGGTGCCCGACCGCGCGGCTCAACCGGGACACCGCGGCTCCAGAGTAGGGGTTGTCCGCCTGGATCTCCAGGTAGACCTCCGGACTCTCGCGCACCAGGCTCGCCGCCAGGTTCTCGAGCGCTCGATCGGTGGTGCTGTGGAGGGCCACGTCAGCGGGCCGGCTTTCGATTCGAGCTCCGGCGAAGGCCAGGGTGGCGGCGTGTGCCAGGGTCAGCATGTCGGCCATCAGGCGATCGTGCTCATCGAGCCCCACTCTGACGATGCGCGCGGATGTGGGTGCGAACAAATCGATCACGAAGCCCTCAGCTTCAAGGTCGCCCGTATGGCAGAGAACGACGTCGGAACCGCGTAGCACGGAGGTGGCGGGGCCGAATAGCGGGTGGAACGAGGCCACCCGCGCGCCCTTGCCTTGCAGCTCGCCAATGGCCTCGATCAGAGGTGTCTTGATGCTCGCCATGTCGCAGATCACTCCCGAGAACGACTTCTCCGACCACTCGCGATAAAGCCCGGCGGTTTGACCCGGCGGCGCCGCCGAAACCACAAGGTCCGCGTCGGGGAGCCGATTCTGCACCTCCTGATCGAAGCCTCCCGGGGCCGCCGGATCGAGCACTTCGACCTGGAATTCCTGGGCGCCGAGAAAATTCACCATCCAGCGCCCCATGCGACCGGCACCTCCCGCTACGACCGCGGTCTTGCCCTTGCCCGTGGCCACGGAGCGAAGGCGCCGAGCTTCCTGCTCGGTTACCGAAGCGGACATCAGCGTCGAGAGCAGCTCCTCGGCCAGAATCGGATCCATGTCCGATGCCACCGCGAGCCGCCTGCCCCGCTCGAGCACTTTGCGTTCCTGGCGGTAGTCGACCGTCGGCAGATCTCGTGCCATCTTGATCTCGGCGACTTCCCTTGCCAACCTGATCCGTTCCGCGACGTTTTCGAGGATTGCCTGGTCGAGCTCCTGGATTCGACGTCTGGCGCTTTCAAGATCCACCGCAGTCTCCTTTCCGTCGGGGACACAATACGTAATCTCCGGAAGAGCGCAACTCTCAGCGAGTGTAAGCCGCAGGCTCGGGCTCCGGCGACGATTGATACGATCCGGCCCCGGATGTCTGAGACCATCGCCCTTCTCGTCAGCGGCGCCTCAGGAATGAGCCTTCCCCGAGCGCTGCTCGGCAACCTGGTTCGGCACCCCGATGTGGAACGGGTTCACCTCGTGGTCTCGGCCGGCGCCAGCCAGGTCTTGAAGCACGAGCTGGGCCGGGACAAGACCGGCGTCGAAGATCTCATCGACGCGGCTCGGCTCGCAGAGAAGGCCCGCGAGCGCATCACGGTGCACCGCGACAGCGAGCTCGACGCCGCCATCGCCTCGGGCTCGTATCGACTCTCGGGCACAGCCGTCGTGCCCTGCAGCGCCGGCACCCTCGGAGCCCTGGCCACCGGCTCGGCGCGAACGCTGGTTCACCGCGTCGGGGCGATAGCGCTCAAGGAGCACTGGCCGCTGGTGCTGGGTTTTCGCGAAACCCCGCTTTCGATCGTCCACCTCGAGAACCTGCGACGCCTTGCCTATGCCGGCGCGATCATCCTGCCGCCCTTGCCCGCCTTTTACATCGGCGGTGACTCTATGGAGCGGTTTCTGGATCACTACAGCTTGCGGGTCATGGATCGGCTCGGGCTGCGCTCCGTCGACTCCAAAGAGCTTCGCTGGCCGACATCGGGATAGAGTCACGCCGGTGCTGCCTCTCCGGGAGCCATCAGTAGATGGAGAGGCTCCCTCCGAGGCCCGATATACTCCGAATCCCGAGGAACGGGTTTCTCGCGCGCCATGAGCCTCTCCACAGCCGACATTCGACCCGAGCGCTTTCCCGAGCCGCTGCAAGAGATCGCCGCCAAAGTGCGCGCCGGCCAGAGGCTCGACGAGGCCGACGCCCTACTCTGCCTGACGACGCCGGACGTGCTCCATCTTGGCCGGCTGGCGAACGCAGTCCGCCGTGGGCTCCACGGCAACATCGCTTATTTCAACGTCAACCGGCACATCAACCCGACCAACATCTGCGTCTACACCTACGACTGCAAGTTCTGCGGTTTCGCGGCGCTTCCCGGCGAAGACCACGCCTGGGAGATGTCGCATGAGGACGTCTATGAGCACGCAGCCAAACAGGGTGGCGACTCGGTGACCGAGTTTCACATCGTCGGCGGCCTGCACCCGGACCTGTCGCTCGACTGGTATTGCGAGATGCTGCGCGGCCTGAAGGAGCGCTTTCCGAGCGTGCACCTCAAGGCCTTCACCGCGATCGAGATCGGATGGTTTGCCCAGCACGAGAGAATCCCCATCGCGGAGGTACTCGAGCGGCTCCGGGCCGCGGGTCTGGGCTCGCTGCCGGGAGGCGGCGCCGAGATCTTCCACGACGACGTCCGTGAGGAGATCTGCAACGGAAAACTAGACGCGGGCGAATGGATCGAGGTTCACCGCATTGCTCACCGCATGGGTATTCGCAGCAACTGCACGATGCTCTACGGGCACGTCGAGAAGCCCGAGCACAAGGTCGACCATCTGATGCGCCTACGCGAGCTTCAAGACGAGACCGGTGGCTTCAACTGCTTCATACCCCTCGCCTACCACCCGGAAAACAACTACATGGGCTTGAAGTACCACACCACCGGTACCGAGGATCTGAGGCACCTCGCGACCTCCCGGTTGATTCTCGACAACATCCCCCATCTCAAGGCTTACTGGATCATGATCTCGCCCAAGCTTGCTCAGGTTGCACTTTCGTTTGGCGCCGACGACATCGACGGCACGGTGGTCGAAGAGACGATTTACCACATGGCGGGCGCTGAGACCGATGAGCACCTCTCTCGCACCGAGCTCGAGCGCATCGTGCGCGAGGCGGGATACAAGCCCATAGAGCGCGACACCCTCTATCAACCCGTACTTCGCCCGACGGCCGCCAGCGCGTGACCGAGTCACTTCCCGTCCACTACATCGCGGTCGATGGTCCCATCGGGGTGGGCAAGACGACCCTGGTCGAGCTCCTGGCCCAGCGCTTCGACGGAGTCAAGCTCCTCGAGGACGTCGAGAACCCGTTCCTGCCGTCGTTCTACGAGGATCGGCCGGGAGCCGCTTTCCAGACCGAGCTCTACTTCCTGCTGTCCCGGTTCAAGCAACAGCAGGACGTGGCCCAGCGCGAGCTCTTCGATCGACTGATGGTGGCCGACTACACCTTCCCCAAGAACCGGATCTTCGCCTATCTGAACCTGTCAGACGACGAGCTCATGCTCTTCGACAAGCTCTACACGCTGCTCGAACCGCAGCTCGCGGTGCCCGACCTGGTCATCTACCTGGTCGCCAACCTCGATACCTGCATGGGCCGCATCGACAGGCGCCGTCGTGACTTCGAGCGCGACATGTCCACCGACTACATGACCGAGCTCATCGATGCCTACAATCACTACTACCACTACTACAACCGCTCGCCGCTTCTAGTCGTTGACACACGTAACCTCAACTTCGCCAAACAGCCCGAGCACTTCGAAGACCTGATCCAGCGCATCTCCCAGCCGCTCAAGGGCACGCACTACTACCAGCCCCTGGGCGGCTGACACCGGGCTTTTCAGGCTCGACGCCTCCAACTCGGGCTCCTCGAGCTTCATCCCCCCCGGCGTGTCGCAGCGGCTGCAGAAGCCGCCGTTGGTGCCGTTGGTGAGCTTCAACACCGCGCCGTGAAAGGCGTTGAAGACCGGACTCATCTGGGAAT